>JAJZZR010000437.1 GCA_021797465.1 Pseudomonadota bacterium
CCGGCAAACGACAGAGTCCGCGACGTCGACGCCGTGCATCGAGATTCAACTCGCCGGAGCGATGGTGCGGGTGGCTGCGGGCACGGACGGCGCGCTGCTGACCGAAGTGCTGCGGGCGATCCGGGCGTCAGCGGCGTGATTGCGATCCCGCCGGGCGTGCGCGTGCTGGTAGCGACGCGTCCTGTGGATTTTCGCAGGGGCGCGCACGGGCTGGCGGCACTGGCCGCTGAGGTATTGGGTGAGGATCCGTTCTCCGGGACGGTGCTGGTGTTCCGAGCGAAGCGGGCGGATCGGGTCAAGCTTCTGATCTGGGATGGCAGCGGCCTGGTGCTGGTGTGGAAGCAGCTGTCGCAAGGGAGTTTCCGCTGGCCACCGGTGATGGATGGCGTGATGCGCCTGTCGGCGGTGGAATTCGCGACGTTGTTCGACGGCCTGGATTGGTCGCGCGTGCAGACGACGCGAAGGATTCCCACACCGACGAAGGTCGCGTAGAATTGCGGCGTGACGCACGCCGCACCGACCCAGCCGGACCTGCCGACCGACGCCGAGGCGCTGCGCGCGCTGGTGCTGGCGATGATGGCCGAGCGCGATGCCATTGCCGCCGAGCGGGATGCCGTTGTCGTTGAACGCGACACGCTGACGGTCCGTAACGCGCAGTTGGAACATCTGCTGCGCACGCTGCGCCGCCTGCACTATGGCGCGAAGTCCGAACGCCTTCCCGAAGGACAGTTGCAACTCGGTCTCGAGGACACGGAAGCGGCGATCGCCAAAGTGGAAGCTGAAGCGGAGCGAGCCGATCCCGGACTTCATCGCGAGCGCACGGCGAAGCGTCGGGCCAATCGCGGCAAACTGCCAGCCCATTTGCCGCGGATCGAGATCGAACTCGCACCCGAGCAGACGGCCTGCCCATGCTGCCAGTCTGCCATGGTCGTGATCGGCGAGGACCGCTCCGAGCGGCTCGACGTCATTCCGGCACAGTTCCGGGTGCTGGTGACACGCCGGCCGAAACTCGCCTGCCGCGCCTGTTCGGGCGTCGTCGTGCAGCAACCGGCACCGGAGCGGCTGATTGCGGGCGGCATTCCGACCGAGGCGACCGTCGCGCACGTGCTTGTCGCCCGCTACGCCGATCATCTTCCCCTCTACCGCCAGGCGCAGATCTGGACCCGTCAGGGTGTGGCGATCGATCGTTCGACGCTGGCCTCCTGGGTCGGCACGGCGGCCGCCGAACTGGCCCCTGTGGCAGATCGATTGAAGCAGATCCTGCTGGCATCGGCGAGGATCTTTGCCGACGAGACCACGGTGCCGGTGCTTGATCTCGGCCGTGGGCGCACCAGGATGGGCTACTTCTGGGCAATCGCGCGGGATGACCGACCCTGGGGCGGAACGGATCCACCCGCGGTGGTCTACACCTACGCGCCTGGGCGCGGACACGCGCATGGTTGTGCCCTGCTCGGCGGCTATCGCGGTATTCTGCAGGTCGACGGCTATGCCGGCTACAAGAAGCTCACCGACCCGACCGGCAGGACAGGGCCGAGCGCGCTGGCGTTCTGTTGGTCGCATGTCAGGCGTGGCTTCTATGATCTTGCCAAAGGCGGCTCTGCGCCGATTGCCGCGGAAGCATTGGAACGCATTGCCGCGCTCTATCGCATCGAGGCAGATATCCGCGGGCTGAACGCCGCCCAGCGCCGTGCACACCGACAGTACCACAGCGCCCCTCTGGTCTCGGATCTCAGCACCTGGTTCCAGGCGCAGCATACGAAACTCTTCGCCCGTGGCCCGACCGCGGAGGCGATCGGCTATGCCCTGAACCATTGGGACGGGCTGGTTCGCTTCCTTGACGACGGCCGTATCGAGATCGACTCGAATACGGTGGAACGAAGCATGCGCCCGGTCGCCCTGAGCCGGAAGAACGCACTGTTTGCCGGCAGCGATGACGGCGCTGCAAACTGGGCTGCGGTGGCTTCACTGATCGAAACCTGCAAGCTGAACGCCGTCGATCCGCAGTGTTATCTCGCAGAAACCATCACCCGCCTCGTCAACGGCTGGCGAAACTCCCGCATCGACGAACTCATGCCCTGGAAAACCAAGTCCAAATATCAGGCCGCCTGAACGTCAAGAACCCAATACAAGGGCCTCGGGACTTCGCTTACCGAAAACCAAAACTCTTGAGTGGAGAGCGGTCATCATGACGAAGGAGATAACCTCACATTTTTCTAACCAGGCGCGCGATCGCGCGGTGCGTATCGTCCTGGAATAGGGAGGGGAGCACCCGAGGCAATGGGCGTCAATCAGCTCGATCGCGGGCAAGACTGGCTGCTCGGGCGAGACCTTGCGCAAATGGGTGCGGCAGGCTGAGCGCACTCAAGGATGCACGAAGGCTGAATGGATCCGCTTGATGTTATCGCGATTGCATGGCTGTAGCGGCGTTTCTTCCTGCCGTTTGATGTCTGATGCTGCCCAACTCAGCGCAGCGGGCCGGTGACCATCGGGCAGAGACCCGCCGTCATCGGCCGAAATGCCGCCTCCGCCGGAATAGTGCGCAGCAGATGGTAATAATCCCATGGATAGCGGCTCTCGGCTGGGGATTTAACCTGAAAAACATGCATCGGCGTCAACAGCCGGCCATCGGCACGGATGCGCGCCGGTCCGAACAGTGGATCGGTCACCGGCAGTGCTTTCATGGTTTCGACCACAAGCCTCCCGTTGGCCTTGGCACGTGCCGCCCCCAAACTCTGTACTGTTTTCAGATAATGCATAGTCGCTGAATAGTCGCCAGCCTGAAGCATGGTCGGCATGCGGCCGTTTTGACGTTGAGCAAAACGGCGGCTGAAGTCACGCGTGCCATCGTTAAAATCCCAGTAGAACGGGGCGGTGAGTACCAAGCCTTCTGCTACCTCCAATCCAAGAGCGTCGACATCGATAATGGTCATCAAAAGCGCCGCCAAGCGGGTGCCGCTTTGGGTGAGACCGAATTCATGCGCCTGTTTGATACAATTCGTGGTATTTGTGCCGCTATTGGCTAGGGCTACAACCTGCGCACCGCTCGCCTGCGCCTGCAGCAGAAATGCGGAAAAATCAGTGGTGCCGGGGTAAGGGGTGAAGACGGCACCAAGCACCGAGCCTCCATACTCGCGCACGATTCGCCCCGTATCGTCCGCCAATAAATGGCCGAAAGTATAGTCCGCACCAATAAAAAACCAGGTTTTCCCACCCGCATCCACCAATGTCCGGCCAGTGCCGTTTCCTAGTGCCCATGTATCATAGGTCCAATGCACGTGATTAGGGCCACATGCGCGGCCGGTAAAATCGGAACTCGCGGGGGCGGTAAGCAGAGCGACCCGGTTGCGCTCACGGACCAGAGCCGACACCGCGAGGGCGGCTGCTGAATTGTTGAGATTGGTGATGACGTCGACGCCCTGATCGAGCCAGTGCCGCGCGATTGCCAGTGCGATATCGGGCTGCGCCTGATGATCTCCACCAGGATCTCG
>JAJZZR010000005.1 GCA_021797465.1 Pseudomonadota bacterium
GAGCCCCAGGTCTGGACAACGGTAGCCAAGGCGATCCGCCGCCCGGCCTCCAGCCATTTAATAGAAGCTTTCAAGACGGAAAGATCTATACTGTCCATGCTGGTGTCCTCAATAACCCAGAAAAACTAGTTTCTTACGCAAGCTTCAGATATAGACGGTAAACGGCCACATCGGCGACCACATCCGAGACCATTGTTTGCGGCACGGCAATTCCTGCGCGAGTCGGCTGGAACCATCCAAGTGCTCGGCGCTGCGAATCCACCGAGCATCGAAGCTCGGGTGACAGCACAAGCCAATGCAATTCCGAGGCATTGCACAACACTGCGATCTGCCGCCACCACCACGCGGTGGCAGTGACCGTCATAGCGCGCCAAGGACTTTGCAGGTTGGAAAGTATGGATGCTGGCAGGCCGCACGACATATGGCTCATGTCGGAACCGCTTCAGTCGAAATGCCCAGCCGCGAGAGAACGCGGGCGTAATCCTCCGGCGTATCCATGTCGGTCGTAAAGCGATCATGGGTTGCTTCATAGACGAAGACTTCCTCGGGGTTATCTGCGATCAACTTTCTGCAACCGAGGTTGCGCTGTCCCGAGATGACCTCCGGGGCATAGCTCGTGGAGAACATCACGGGATTGCCGCGCTGTCCGTCAAATCTCGGAACCAGAATTGATCCACGAGGCATCGCAGCGAAGGCGTCCACCAATTCCGTATAATCTCGGGCGCTCAGCAGAACCTGATCAGCCAGACATATCATGATAGCGCTGCAAGGAGCTGAAAGCGCGGCCACACCGGCTGCGACCGAAGTCATCTGCCCTTCTTCGTACCGCGGGTTCGGCTGAAACTTGACCAGAAGGTCGTCAAGCGCAGCGATCACTACCCGCCCACTATAGCCTGTGACAACCACAAGCTCTTCGGGGCCGGCTTCGAGCAGCGCGCTCACGGTACGTCGAACTGCGGGTTCCTTCCCGATCGGAAGCAACAACTTATGCTTGCCCTGCATCCGCGATGAGATACCGGCAGCTAACACGACGGCGGAAAACTTCATCTCCTTCCCCTGCGCGTACTTTTCGACAGCACCTCGTCGCCGTTCCATCCCTCTTGCGTCGAGTCGACCCGTGGCAATGCTTTCGCAGCAATAGTGAGAAGCAAGAAATCAGGAAAAGTCATAGGACTTGAATGACGTGCCTGGGGCTGCATCAACGGATGCGTTGAAAGAGACGACTACGCGATCCCGTTCGCCGTCGTAAGGAAACGCTTGATGCTTGAGATAGGACGGAAACAACACCAACAATCCCGGCTCCGGTTCCACGTCCCAGTACGAGTCCATCAAGTACGTATTTCCGGCATCGATGTGTGCCCCGGCGAGCTGTTCCCACCATGGTCCATAGAAACGCAGTATACCGTTGCGTGAACCATAGACCGGATGCGCCCGGCGTTGTTCGCCGGGGTCAATGTCAACGTAATAGGCAACCAGACCAAGAACAATTTCCATGCGTGTGAACATCGTGAAACGCTCCATTACTTTGAATCTGGAACCAGCTACCTGCGATGGCAATCTTGACCCCTCTGACCCCATGATCCTTCCAGAACCTGCCGATTTTGGCAGAGGCGACCGCGTCACTCCCAGGCGCGCCGCGACAAAGGCAAAGAGCGTTCGCATCTCCGCAATATCGCAACGACGGATGAGATCATCGGCACTGACGTAGAAGCCCTTTGAAGTCTCGGCATCATGGCGCCATTACGCCGCCCTTCGGTGGCGCCATATTGCCGGCCCGTGACACCTGCGCAGCAACTCGGGATTTACGCTGTCAGCGTATGAAAACTCGGTGCTGGCCACAGGTATCCTCCAGAGCGCTAGAAGCTCGAGTTCCGAGCCCTCAGCGCTCTGGGGCAACGTCGCATTAAACACCAAGTTCATAACGCCGCTCCCTTCTGGGACCGCAACGCAATCGTCAGATATTTCTCGGGCTCACGCTCGAACTCGACCTTGCAGCCGTCGCAACAGAAGTAGTGGGATAGTCCACCGAATTCGAGTACATGCTTCGCCGACGCCCTGTCGACAACAACCCCGCAAACCGGGTTTACGTAAGCGTTGGAAGGTACCGGTGCCGACGCAAGGCTTTCGTTGCCATGCGACATGGACAACGAGTGCGCAGATGCAGGTGTGTCTTCTCCTTCCGCAGTACGACGCAATGCCACTACGGCCGCTATTGCGGCCAAAGCAATCTCCACTGGTGCGCGGGCATGGATATCCGGCCCTGCGGGTGCATGGAGCGCGGCCAGTCGTTCGTCCGTGATGCCGCGTAAACGCATCGCTTGCCTTAGCTTTTCCGCCTTGCGCTCGCTGGCAATCAGTAGCACCGAGCCAGCGGTGGTTCGCAGCGCGGCCTCGAGCGCGGCCTCGTCACCTTCACCCTGGGTTGCAACCAAGACAAAACTCGGCCCCAAGGCATCAAGGGCGACGACATCGAAGCTGTCGATGACCTGATGCAAATCAATCGTATTGATGAGCGGTACCGTGTCAGTCGCTGCGGCGGCAACCCGCAGGCCCATCCGTTTTGCCAAGACACAGGCTTCTATAGCCGCTGGCGAGGCTCCCAGCACAACCAGCAGCGGTGCGGGCACGATAGACTGAATGAAGAACTCAATAGTGCCATTACTCGCGCATGGCATGGCATGATTCTCGACATCTGCATCGGTCAGCGCGCCATCGTTACTGATTCGAACAAGCTTTGGGTTCCCGGCGCCACGGATTGCCTCCTGCGCGGCCTTGACAACAACCCCCTTCGCGCAGCCACCACCTATCCAGCCGTGCAATGTGCCATCGGCTTCGATGATCGCCTGCGCCCCAACGTAAGCTGATGTCGGTGATATGGCCCGAATAACTGTGGTGAAGGCAAACGGCTTTTGTTGCTCAATCAATCGTAGCGCCAGTTGCAGCAGAAGAGTATCGGGAGTCATTGTCATTGAATAGCCTTAATTATTTGTGGAAGGACACGCCCAAGGCTTGCGAGATCGCTGCCCTGTGCCAAAAGATCAAGGTATGGTAAAGCGGCATGCATACCCGCGCTGGACGGGGTAAAGTCGGGGCGGCTGGCCAAGGGATTGAGCCAGACAACGCGGCGGGCACGCCGCCGTATCCGGGCGAGCGCGCGGGCGAGAAGTTCTGGTTCTCCGGTATCATATCCGTCGCTGACGATGATTACGGCGGAGCGAGAGTGCAGCAGCGTCCCGGCGTACTGACTATTAAACTCGCTGAGGCAATGGCCGATGCGCGTACCGCCAGCCCAACCGGCGGACAACATTTGCAGCCGTTCCTGCGAGCGCGAAGGATCTGGATCGCGAAGTGCCTCCGCAACTCCGACGAGTCGTGTGTGATAAATAAAGCAATGCACATCGGACAGCAGGACAGACAGCGCTCTTGCAAGCCGGAGATAGAAAAAGCTGTACATGCTCATCGACCGGCTCACATCCAGGAGCA
>JAJZZR010000021.1 GCA_021797465.1 Pseudomonadota bacterium
GATACAGCCGCAGCGCCGCGTCATTCGACGGGCGCACCTCGAGAAACGCATCATACATGCCGGCGGCCGTGCCCTGCGCGAGCAGGTGCTCGAGCATCCGCCGGCCGAAGCCGCGGCCGCGCTGCGCCTCGGCCACGCAGAGATTGAGCACGTGCATCTCGCCGGCACCCATGCTCATCACCCCGTAGGCGGCGAGCGCCCCACCGACGGTGAGCACGCGGCAGACATAGCCGACACGCAGGCAATCGCGGAAGATGTTCGCGCTCCAGGGAAAAGTGTACGAGCGACGCTCGATCGCGAATACCCGGGGCACGTCCGCCTCGTACATCGCGCGGATGGACGAGGGCGTCGGTTCGAGCAGTTCTGGAGCGGTAGCCATCGTCTCATGAGCCCGTCAGCGAGCGCGCGAGCGTCGCGCGCGCGAATTTCAAATCCTCCCACGCCTTGCGCTTGTCCGCGGGCGAACGCAGCAGATACGCGGGATGATACGTCACCACCAGCGGCACGCCGCGCTCGCCGAAGCGATGCACGCGTCCGCGCAGCTTGCCGAGCGGCGCATCGGTGCCGAGCAGATTCTGCGCCGCAATCCGCCCGACCGCGAGCAGCAGCCGCGGCTGCACCAGCTCGATCTGGCGGTGCAGGTACGGCAGGCAGGCCTGCACTTCCTCGGGCCGAGGATCGCGATTGCCCGGCGGACGGCTCTTGAGAATGTTCGCGATATACACATTCGCGCCGCGGCTGAGCCCGATCGCGCCCAGCATCGCATCCAGGAGCTGACCGGCCCGCCCGACGAAAGGCTCCCCGCGCCGGTCCTCCTCCGCCCCCGGCGCCTCTCCGACCACCATCCAGTCGCAGCGCTCCGGTCCCACCCCCACGACCGCCTGCGTGCGGCTCTGATGCAGCGCACAGCGCGTGCATCCGCGGACCTCGGCGCGCAGCCTCTCCCAGGCGTCGGCGTCGTCTGCCGGCCCCGGCGGCCGCGCGCAGGCCGGCTGCGGCGCCTCCAGCGGATCGCCGCCGGCCTGCGCGGCACCGCCGCGCAGCCCGTCCCTCGGCACCCACAGATCGATGCCGATCGTGCGCAGATACTCGGCACGACGGGCCTCGATGCTCATTCCGCATGGCCCTCGCCCCGGCGTGCCGAGCGGTGCCGCCGCCGAGCGCGGCGCCACAGCCACTGCACGGGCGCCGAGAGCGCATAGCCGCCGAAGATGATCAGCAGGATCAGCGGCGGATCGCTCGCGATCAGCACGAACGCGAGCGGAACCAGCAGCAGGTAGATGAACCGAATCGGCCCATCCCAATCGACGCTCTTGAAGCTCGCGTAGCTGAACCGGCTGACCATCAGGGCCCCCGCGATCGCGGTCACGGCAAAGGCGCCGATCAGGCCCGCGAGCCCTGGCTCGCGCCACTGGCTTGACAGCCATACGAAGCCCGCCACCGTGGCGGCCGCCGAAGGGCTGGGCAGGCCTTCGAAATAGCGCTTGTCGAGCGCGGCGGTGCGCACGTTGAAGCGCGCCAGCCGCAGCGCGGCGGCGACCGCGTAGAAGAAGCAGGCCAGCCACCCGAACCGGCCCCAGGCCCTGCCGTACTCGGCGATCCGCACCACGCCCCATTGATAGGCGACGATGGCCGGGGCGAGCCCGAAGGAGACCATGTCCGAGAGGCTGTCGTATTCCTTGCCGAACGCGCTCTCGGTGCGCGTCAGGCGCGCAATGCGCCCGTCGAGCGAATCGAAGACCATCGCGATGAACACCGCCATCCCGGCCGGGGCGAAGTGCTTGTCGATGGCCGCGACGATCGCGTAGAACCCCGAGAACAGGCTGGCCGTGGTGAGCAGATTCGGCAGCAGGTAGAAGCCCCGGCGAGGCCGGCGCGTCCCGTGCCCCTCGGGCGCGGGCGAATCGCTTGCTGGTGTCGGGTTTGCGGACATGCGCGGGCGGAGGATCACAGGGCTAGGTAGGCGCATCTTATCAGCTCGAGCTCACCTGTTATGATGCGCCCCCGTCTTTGCCCAAGATCCGCGCCATGAGGCTCTCGCACTACCCCATCCAGACCACCAAGGAAACCCCCGCCGAGGCCGAGATCGTCAGCCACCAGCTGATGCTGCGCGCAGGGCTGATCCGCCGCCTCGCCTCGGGGCTCTACAGCTGGCTGCCGATGGGACTGCGCACGTTGCGCAAGGCCGAGGCCATCATCCGCGAGGAAATGAACCGCGCCGGGGCGCTGGAGCTGTTGATGCCGGTGATCCAGCCGGCGGAGCTGTGGCAGGAGTCGCACCGCTGGAAGGAGTATGGGCCGGAGCTGCTGCGCGTGCAGGATCGCCACCAGCGCGATTTCGTCGCCGGCCCGACCCACGAGGAGGTCATCACCGACATCGCGCGGCGCGAGCTCAAGAGCTACCGCCAGTTGCCGGTCAATTTCTATCAGATCCAAACCAAGTTCCGCGACGAGATCCGGCCGCGCTTCGGCGTGATGCGCGCGCGCGAGTTCATCATGAAGGACGCCTATTCGTTCCATGCCGACGAGCGCTCGCTCGAGCAGGGCTATCGGCTGATGCACGCGACTTATTCCCGGATCTTCACCCGCATGGGCTTGGATTTTCGGGCGGTGCGCGCCGATTCCGGCCCGATCGGCGGCGACGTCTCGCAGGAATTCCACGTGCTGGCGGCCTCCGGCGAGGACGCCATCGTCTTCTCCGACGGTGACGACTACGCCGCCAACCTGGAGGCGGCGGTGGCGCCGCTTCCGACTACGGTCAAGCCCGAGCCGCGCGAGCCGCTCGCCAAGGTCCCGACGCCGGGAACCCGGACCATCGCGGCGCTGACGGCGCTGCTGCGGATCGACCCCGCGCGCTGCGTGAAGACGCTGCTCGTGGAGGGCGAGGGTGATGAGGCGGTCGTGGCGCTGGTGATCCGCGGCGATCATGAGCTGAACGCGGCGAAGGCGCAGCGGCTCCCGGGCGTGGCGAATCCTCTGCGCATGGCCGGCGCCGAGCGCATTCAGCACGCGACGGGGACCGAGGCCGGCTTCATCGGCCCGGTGGGTCTGAAGTGCCGCCTCTACGTCGATCACAGCGCGCTCGCGATCGCGGACTTCGTGTGCGGGGCGAACGAGAAGGACATGCACCTCACGGGCGTGAACTGGGACCGTGACGTGCTGGACTATGTCGCGGCGGATATCCGCAACGTGTGCGAGGGTGATCCGAGCCCCAGCGGCACGGGGCGCCTGAGGTTCGCCCGCGGGATCGAGGTCGGACACATCTTCCAGCTGGGCCGCAAGTACAGCAGCGCCATGAAGGCGCTGGTGCTCGATGAGGCCGGCAAGGAAGTCACCGTTCTCATGGGCTGCTATGGCATCGGCGTGACGCGCGTCGTAGCGGCGGCCATCGAACAGAATCACGATGAGCGCGGCATCATCTGGCCGGAGCCGCTCGCGCCGTTCCAGATCGTGCTGGTGAGCCTGGGCGCG
>JAJZZR010000368.1 GCA_021797465.1 Pseudomonadota bacterium
CTGCCGACATCACCTGGCGCTCGAGGGCGGGCCGGAGCGCGTCGCGGCGGAGCTGTTCACCGCCGAACGGGCGGTGGTGAGCGCCATCTGGCGTGCGACGTTCGAGGATGCCTAGGCGCATGCCGCGCCCGTCGACCGGTATAATGTCCAACCGTCCGATTGCGTTCTTGCAAGGAATTGACATGGCCGCAGCAGTGCAGCCCCTGATTCAGCCCAATGCTCAGCAGCATTACGAGGTGGGTCCCGATGACCTGCCGCTCTCCTGCCCCATGCCGCAGATGAAGCTGTGGAATTCCCACCCGCGGGTGTACCTGCCCATCGAGCAGAGCGGCTGGGCCAAATGCCCCTACTGCGGCGCGGAGTACACGCTGCGCCGCTGACGGGCGCTTTCGCCCCCTCGGGGGGGCGTCCCATGCGTCACGCTTCCGGCATGCCGTGGCGCTATCTTGCCGCATCCGCAAGCAGCGGCTCGATGAGCGCCATGAGCCGCTCGAGCGCGCCGCGGTTGGCCTCGACCGCCGCGCGCCCCAGGCCTCCGACGCGCGCCCGCTCGGGCGCATCTTGCAGCCACGCGCCGATACAGGCCGCCAGTGATTCGGCGTCGCGTACCACGTGTGCACCGCCGCATTCGATCAGGACATCAGCCACCTGCGCCGCATTGAACACAAACGGCCCGGTGGCCACCGGGCGCCCCAGAGCGGCCGGCTCGAGCAGATTGTGCCCCCCGCCGCGCACGAGGCTCCCGCCCACGAAGGCCACGTCGGCCGCCGCGTAGAAGTCCAGCAGTTCGCCCAGCGTATCGAGCAGCACGACCACGGCGCCGCCGGCCCGCTGGTGTTCCGCGGCGCGAGAATGTCGCACGTACGGGATATTCCACTCGGCGAGCCGGGCGGCGACCGCATCGAAGCGTTGCGGGTGACGCGGGGCCAGTACCAGCAGTGCGCCCGGCAGCCGCTCGCGTATCCGGTTGTGCGCCGCGATGACCTGCTCGTCCTCGCCCTCGTGCGTGCTGCCCGCAACCCACATGGGACGGTCCGGCGCATAACGCTCGCGCACACGCCCGCCACGGACTGCGATGTCCGGCGGCAGCGTGATATCGAATTTGAGATTGCCGATGACCTGAATCCGATCGGGCTCGGCGCCGATGCCGCGGAAGCGCGCGGCGTCCTCGGCGCTCTGCGCCGCCACATGCACCCCGCACAGCGCCGCGCCGAACAGCGATCCAAAACGACGATAGCGGCGCGCCGACCGGCTCGAGAGGCGCGCATTGGCGACCACGAGCCCGACGTCCCGCTGGCGGCAGGCGCGGTAGAGCGTCGGCCACAGCTCGGTCTCGAGAATGACCGCCAGGCGAGGCCGCGCGCGATCGAGAAAGCGGCGCACGGGGCCGGGCAGGTCGTAGGGCAGGTAGCGTACGGATAGATCAGGGCCGAGGCCGCCGGCGCGAGCCGCCCCCGTTGCCGTGAACGTGGTGATCACAATCGGCAGCGACGGGCAGCGCTCACGCAGGGCTCGCACCACCGTGGCGGCCAGCTGCACTTCGCCCACCGATGCGGCATGAATCCACAGCGGTGCCCCTTCGATGCGGGCGCCGAACCCGAACCGCTCCGCGACTCGCCGGCCCGGAGCCGTACGCCCCCGCAGGGCGAGGGTCGCCGCATGGAGGGGCGCGGCGACGGAAACGGCCAGCCGGTAGAGCGATCGCACTACGCCGACCGCGCCGGCTCGGTGGCGGGAGCCGAGCGGTAGCCGTCGAGCAGCGCGTGCCAGTCCGCCTCGGTGAAGCGTTCCGGGGGCATTCCATAGGTCACTTTTTCCAACGAGCGGCGCAGGCGCACCAGGTTTCCATCCCGCCACAGCCCGTCGGGACGCAGCCGGCCGCGGTCGAAATCCACCAGATACACCTCCTCGCCGAGCAACACGTTGCGCGCGTTGAGGTCGGCGTGGCACACGCCGAGATCGTGGAAGCGCCGGATGCAGCGGCCGATCTCGATCCACGTGAGCAACGGCAGGGGCGCGAGGCCCAAGGCATAACTCAGCGCGGCGGCTCCGGCCAGACGTTCCGTGATGATGTCGCCGCGGTAGACGCGGCCGTCACGCAGATAACGGGCGGCGATCGGCGCCGGCACCGGCAATCCCGCGCGGTGCAACCGATGCATGAGCAGCCATTCGGCGAATGGCCGCGTGCGCCACTCGCCGCGCCAGAGGTAGCGATCGGCGAACACTCGAGCGACGGCGCCGCCGCGTCGGTAGTGACGCAATACCAGCTCGCGCTCCGGCGTGCGGATGAAGTGCGCCGCGCCGCGGCCGCGCGCCGCGCCGCTGAGGCACCCCTGCGCAGCCCAGAACTCCGGCTCGAACCAACCGGGCTGACAATTGCGCTCCAGCGCCGCGTTGTATAGCATGGCGCCACCGGCGATGGTCAACTGCTTGACCCACGGCCCCAGCGGCCATTTCGCGCTCACTCGTTCGTACTCCTCAACCTGACGGCCGCGATGTTGCTCGCAGAACGACCTCCGCGCTCCTTGTGCATCCTGCGGCTCTCATCGCTCGGCGACACATGCCACGCGGTGCCGATCGTGCGCACGCTGCAGAAAGCATGGCCCCAGACCCGATTGACCTGGGTCATCGGCAAGGCGGAGGCGCGGTTGATCGGGCTCATGGACGGCGTGGAGTTTATCACCGTCGAGAAGCGCTCCGGACTCGCGTCGCTGCGCGCGCTGCG
Organism: Pseudomonadota bacterium; assembly: GCA_021797465.1. Classification (GTDB taxonomy): domain Bacteria; phylum Pseudomonadota; class Gammaproteobacteria; order Steroidobacterales; family Steroidobacteraceae; genus 13-2-20CM-66-19. The sequence continues at coordinate 2,726 of JAJZZR010000368.1, forward strand.
CGCGCGGCTCGCCGGCCGGCGCTTCGACGTGCTGCTGCACATGCAGCTGTCCTTTCGCGCCAGCGTGGTCTCGGGGTTCGTTCCGGCGCGCGTTCGCCTGGGCTTCGACCGCGCTCGGGCGCGCGAGATGCAGTGGCTGTTCACCAACGCCCGCATCGCCGCGCGGACCCGCGAGCACGTCCTCGACAGCTTCTTCGGATTCACCGAGGCATTGGGCATCGGGGAGCGGATCCTGCGCTGGGATCTGCCTCTGCCCGAGGACGCGCGCGCATACGCCGAGCGCCTCATCCCCGATCGGCAACCGACGCTGGTCATCAGCCCGTGCTCGAGCCACGCGCGGCGCAACTGGCGGCCCGAGCGCTATGCGGCCGTAGCCGATCATGCCGCGCGTCGCCACGGCATGCGCGTCATCCTCGCCGGAGGACCCACGCCGATCGAGGCCGCGATGGGCGCGGCGATCGAGCGCGCCGCGCGCACGCCGCTCGTCAATCAGATCGGCCGCGATACGCTGCCGCAGTTGCTGGCGCTGCTGGCGCGCGCCACCGTGCTGGTCAGCCCGGATTCCGGACCGGCGCACATGGCCACCATGGTCGGGACGCCGGTGATCGGCCTGTATGCGGCCACGAATCCGGCGCGCAGCGGACCCTATCGGTCGCGCGCATGGTGCGTCGACGTTTACGCGCAGGCCGCACGCCGGTTCCGCGGCTGCGCGCCCGAGGAGCTGCCCTGGACG
>JAJZZR010000168.1 GCA_021797465.1 Pseudomonadota bacterium
CGAGGCCGCGTCTGCAGCAGCCATCGACATTCGTTTCGGACAGGTGGGGCTCATCCAGGTGCTCATCTGGACGACTGATCCAGGCGCCATTCTCGACGAGTTGACCGGGCGGGTCGCGACGGCGCCGAAGTTCTTTCAGCGCACGGCCGTGTCGATTGATCTCGGGCCGCTCGGGCGCGAGCCATCGGTGGACGAGATGCAGGGCGTGCTCGATGCGGTGCGGCGCGCGGGCATGTGTCCCGTCGGCCTGGCCAGCGGCGCGGCCGTGGCGCAGGCCCTCTCGCGGCCCCTCGACCTGCCGCTGCTGCCGCCATTCCGGGAATTCCACCCCCCTGCCGAGACGGGGGCGCGTGCCCGCCGCGAGGCACCGCGTCCGGAACTCGAACCCGAGGCCGGCACGCTTGCGCAACTGCACGCGCACCCCGTACGTTCCGGCCAGCGGGTCTACGCCCGTGGCCGCGATCTGGTCGTCACCGCGACGGTCGGGGCCGGCGCCGAGCTGATTGCCGATGGCTGCGTGCACGTGTACGGGGCGCTGCGCGGACGCGCGGTGGCGGGCGCGCGCGGCGAGCCGGGCGCACGTGTATTCTGCCAGGACTTTCACGCCGAGCTGGTGTCGATCGCCGGCGTGTTTCGCGTTTTCGAGACGCTGCCGCCGGAGCTGGCAGGCAAGCCGGTGCAGGCGTGGCTGGACGGCGACGCCTTGCGTTTCGAGCGCTTAGGCGCTTGAGTACACCGAGCGCATTGAATCCGATTCGAGGAGTGAGCTTTGACTGAAATCATCGTGGTGACCTCTGGCAAGGGCGGCGTCGGCAAGACCACCACCTCGGCCAGCATGGCCTGCGGACTGGCCCGCCGGGGCAAGCGTGTGGCGGTGATCGACTTCGACATCGGCCTGCGCAATCTCGATCTCATCATGGGCTGCGAGCGGCGCGTCGTGTATGACTTCGTCAACGTCATCAACGGCGACTGCACGCTCAAGCAGGCGTTGATCAAGGACAAGCGTCTCGAGACATTGCACGTGCTGGCGGCCTCGCAGACGCGAGACAAGGACGCGCTGACCGAGGAGGGGGTTCGCCGCGTGCTCGATCAGCTGATTGCCGATGGGTTCGACTACATCATCTGCGACTCCCCGGCGGGCATCGAAAAGGGCGCGCATCTGGCGATGTATTTCGCTGACCGTGCCGTGGTGGTCGTCAATCCTGAAGTCTCCTCCGTACGCGATTCCGACCGGATTCTGGGTCTGCTCGCCAGCAAGACGCACCGCTCCGCGAACGGCAACGGCGGCGTGAAAGAGCATCTGCTGCTGACGCGCTACAACCCGCGCCGCGTCGCCAACGGCGAAATGATGAGCATCGAGGACGTGAAGGAAATCCTGGGACTCGATGTCATCGGAGTCGTGCCGGAGTCCCCGGACGTGCTCGCCGCATCCAATGCCGGCGTGCCGGTGATTCTCAGCGATACGAGCGATGCCGCGGCCGCCTACGAGGACGCGGTGGCGCGCCTGCTCGGGGAGGAGTTGCCGTTGCGCTTCCTCGACGAGCCCAAGCGCGGCTTCTTCGCCCGCATGTTTGGAGGCTGATATGGGACTGCTGTCCCTGTTTCGCAGCAAGCCGAATTCGGCGAGCATTGCCAAGGAACGATTGCGCATCATCGTGGCGCAGGAGCGCGGCGGCCGGGGCGGTCCGGACTACCTGCCGCTGCTGCGGCGTGAGCTGCTGCAGGTGATCCACAAGTACGTCAACGTGGATCCGGAAGCGGTGCAGATCAACCTCGAGCGCGAGGCCGGGCACGAGGTCCTCGAGCTGAGCGTGGCGCTGCCGCAGAAGCCGGCTGTCTGAAGCGTTCGGGTTCGGTGAACCGCCCGGGACGAGTCCCGGGCGGGTTCCGGTCAGGGTGTTCTGCGACGACTTGCAGCCGCCGCGAGTCAGCACACTCCGCCGCCATGCTCCGCCGGCGCGGCGTGCGCGCGGAACACCGAGAAGAGTTCGCGGCCGAAGCCGTGGCCGTTCGCCGCGAGATCGGCGGTAACGTTCTCGCGCCGGTTCCATTCCGCCTCGCTCACCCGGGCCTCGAGCTCTCCCGTGCGGCTGTCCAGGCGAATCACGTCGCCGTCGCGCACCTTGCCGATCGGGCCGCCGCACACCGCCTCCGGTGTCAGATGGATAGCCGCGGGTATCACACCCGACGCGCCCGACATGCGTCCGTCGGTGACGAGTCCCACGCGATGGCCCTTGTTCTGCAGTGACGCGAGCGCCGGCGTGAGCCCATGGAGCTCCGGCATGCCGTTGGCGCGTGGACCCTGGAAGCGCACCACGACCACCACGTCGCGCGACAGCTCGCCCTGCTTGAACGCGTGGATGACCTCGTCCTGACTGTGAAACACTCTGGCTGGCGCCTCCACCGAGCGATGCTCGGGCTTGACCGCCGACACCTTGATGACCGAGCGGCCGAGATTGCCGCGCAGCAGCTTCAGACCCCCGTCGGCGCTGAACGGATCCGACGCCCGGCGCAGGACCTCGCGGTCGCCACTGTTGGCGGGCGCGTCGCGCCAGGCGAGCCCTTCGCTCGAGAGCCACGGCTCCTGCGCGTAATGCCCGAGGCCGGCGCCGGCGACCGTCTGCACGTCACCGTGCATGAGCCCGGCCTGCAGCAGCTCGCGCACCAGGAAGCCCATGCCGCCGGCGGCGTGGAAGTGGTTCACGTCGGCGCTGCCATTGGGGTAGATGCGCGCGAGCAGCGGCACCACCTCGGAGAGCGCGTTGAAGTCGTCCCAGTTGATGACGATGCCGGCGATCTTCGCGATGGCCACGATATGCAGGGTGTGGTTGGTCGAGCCGCCGGTGGCGAGTAGACCCACCACCGCGTTGACGATGCTGCGCTCATCGAGCACACGGGCGAGCGGCAGGTACTCCTCGCCCAGGGCGGTGATGCGGGCCGCGCGGCGCACCGCGGCGCCCGTCAGCGCATCGCGCAACGGCGTGTTCGGCGGCACGAACGCGCTGCCCGGCAGGTGCAGACCCATCACTTCCATGAGCATCTGATTGCTGTTGGCGGTACCGTAGAACGTGCAGGTCCCGGCGGAGTGATAGCTGTCGGCCTCCGACTGCAGCAGCGCCTCGCGGCCCACCTTGCCTTCGGCGAACAGCTGGCGGATGCGCGCTTTTTCCTTGTTGGGCAGACCCGAAGGCATGGGGCCTGCCGGCACGAACACCGCCGGCAGCTGCCCGAAGGTGAGCGCACCGATCAGCAGGCCTGGTACGATCTTGTCGCACACCCCCAGGCACAGCGCGGCATCGAACATCCCATGCGAGAGCGCGACCCCTGTTGACATCGCGATCACGTCGCGGCTGAACAGCGACAGCTCCATGCCCGGCTGGCCCTGTGTGATCCCGTCGCACATGGCGGGCACCCCGCCGGCGACTTGCGCCGTCGCGTGTGCGTCGCGCGCGGCA
>JAJZZR010000467.1 GCA_021797465.1 Pseudomonadota bacterium
AGGCCGAAGGGGCTGCATGCCCGCCATGACGCCTTGCGACGTCATCGACTGCGGATGAAGCGGGTCACAGAGGCTGATACTGTTGCGGGAACACAGTCTCCGGAATGGTGCCGCTCTTTGTGCTCTTCGTTTCCGTCGAGACGTTACCGAGTGTGATCATGACGATTCTCCGTTGCTGAGTGATGTCGTTCACCGCGTCTGTCGCGGCATGACCATGGTTGATGTTTGTCGTCGTGTCGTCAATGCGCGGACAATCCTGGTGTGGGCAGAGTGTGGCGGGCGGCCTGTGCCCGCGGTGTTCACGGCGAGACGGCGTCGTAGCGTGTGAGAGTAATTGCGTAAGATACGGAATATTCTGGCGTTTTCGTCTCGACATGGACGGTGGGGACGGCGATGCCACGAGTCTGAGGGTCGCCGAGGCGCAGTCGCGGTGACGGATTCGCGGGAGTGGGGCGCTTGCGTCGGTGACAGGTCCGAGAAATTTTCACTCGGTGTTGGAGTAGGCGCGGAACGCATTTGTTCGTGCGATGCGTGAGTCGAGTGTGGTGGTCGTATAGGGTTGACTGTGCGCAAAGACGAGGCCACGCTGGTCTCGGAGTGTCTGTCCGAGGTGGATCGTGGAGCGCCGGAACGGTATCGAAGACGGTGTGGCGGCGGGCGCGGCGGACCTTCCGAGCGGCGGTGTTGGCGCATTCCTGCGTTTCGAGCAACACGGGCTGTGGAGGCCGGAGCGCCTGCGGGATCTGCGCGCGCCGCCGGGGGCGATGCGGTCGTACTTTCCGGAGCGCGGGAAGGTCTTCCGCTTGCCCTGTTTCCGCCTCGGAGGAGCATCCGTGGTGCGCTACGGGCCATCCGCGGCAGGGACGTTGGGAGGTGGCGATGCGGGCGGTCGGGCCGGGACGGGCGAAGTGGTGTTGCCGGTGCATCCGATGGAGCACGCCCGGTACGCGGCGGCGTTGGCCGGTGGGGGGGCGACGGAGTCTCCGGCGGAGGGTCCGCGGTTGTGGGCGACGCCGACTTCGAGCACGCGGACCGTCCTGGTGTGGCCGGAGGATCGGCCGGATGAGCTGAGCTTCGTCAAACTGTCGCTCGTCTCTCGTGAGTTGGGAGACCGTGCGCTGACGCGGACTCGGGTGGCGCGCAGCGTGGGACTGTCGGGGCTCGTGGGACGAGAGCGCGAGCGGCTTGCGGAGTCGATTGAGTTCTTCCCGGAGTGGGGCGGCCTGGTGCCGCGGGCGCTCCCGGACGGCGGGGTCATTTTTCGCGCGATTCCGCAGGAGGTCCTGGAGGGGCGGGTCATTCCGGCGCCGTTGTTCGCGCTCATGGGCGGCAGCGAGGGCCATCCGCCGCTGCTGCGGCAGCTCATGGAGCGGATGGGCCGCGGCGCCCGGGACGCCGTCGAGGGGGCGCTGCTCGCGCAGTTTGCGCGGCTGTGGGTGGAGCTCGTGTTCGACTTCGGCCTGATTCTGGAGGCGCATGCCCAGAATCTGCTGCTCGCGCTGTCGGCGGAAGAAGTTCCGCTCGGGCGTTTCTATTACCGGGATTTCGAGGGTCTGACGGTTGATTGGACGTTGCGGCGCGCGAAGGGTCTGGCGGCGGGGGAATTGCCGGGTGCCGGCGAGTGGTTCGCGACGTACGAGACGTGGGGCTACCCGTTGTACCAGCTGGTGTCGGTCAAGCTGCTGACCAGTCTGTTCGATTATCTCGAGCTGGTGCTGGGGGAGCTCGAATCGGCGCTGCTGGAATGGCAGGTCGCCGGCGGGGTGGCGGGGCCGAGGGTTCGGTCAGGGGAGCTGACGGGGCTGTTTTCCGGGTATGTCAGAGGCGCGATCGCGGATAAATTCGCGATCCGCGAGGGCGCGCAATACGATGCCCGCCGGCACCTGAAGCGCTTCGTGAAATTCCTCATGCGGGTGAGGCGCGAGGTGGTGCGCGCCGGCGGGCAAGCGGCGTGAGGCGTTCGCCGCTTGCGATGATTTAGCGCACAAGCCGTTGATCGAGGAAGCGTTCTGAGCCGCCTGCCGGTACGCCGTTCGCCCCGCCTCAGAATACGAATTCGATCGTCCCTTCGTCCATGGCTTGGATGATGGCCGCCGCCATGTGGGGACAATATCCCTGCTGGCGCAGGCGAAGCCGTTCCTGGAAGTATTCGCACTTGCAGACCCAGAGACGGTCGTTGCCCATCTGATAACAGACAACTTCCTGGCCTTCGATATTGAACCGAAAGATCTTGTTGGTCTCGGTGGCGGTCATGACCCTGTGCCGTTTTTTGCCATGGTATCGCTCGGCTGAGCCGATTGTACCCCTTTGTTGTGTGTTTGCCGTGCGGGGGCCGAGGGCTTGTTGCGCGCTTCACCGCTCCTCCGGCGGGTCGTGAGCGGCAGGCCCGGATCGGGCGCGGAGCCGCAATTGACCGGTCCCGCCGCAGCACTGGGGCACGATGACCTGAGCAACACCGGCGCGCGACGCGATATGGGGGCCCGGCGCGCCGCAGCGCGGACATCTCCTCCAGGTGACGGTCACGCTCGAGGTCGATAACAGACAGGGGAAGGCATGTCTCATGCGGCGGCCGGACCCTGCTGCTGTGCGCGCCATGCGGCGGCATAGGCGCCGTTCTGCCGCAGCAGGCCGGGATGCGTCCCGCGCTCGACGATGCGCCCGCCGTCGAGCACCACGATCTCATCGGCGTGCACGACGGTCGAGAGCCGATGCGCGATCAGCACGGTGGAGCGGTGCTCGGAGATCTCGCGCAGGTTCGCCAGGATGTCCTGTTCGGTCCGGCTGTCGAGCGAGGCGGTGGCCTCATCGAAGACATAGAGGATCGGGGACGTCAGAACCGCCCGGGCGATCGAGACGCGCTGGCGCTCACCGCCGGAGAGCTTCACGCCTCGTTCTCCGACCCGGGTCTCGTAGCCGTCCGGGAGGCTCATGATGAACTCGTGCAGGTGGGCGATGCGGGCGGCCCGCTCGACGTCGGCGAGGGTTGCGCCCGGGCGGCCGAGCGCAATGTTGTAAGCCAGCGAGTCGTTGAAGAGCACGCTGTCCTGGGGCACCACGGCGATCGCCCGGCGCAATTGCGCCAGGGACAGATGGGCGATCGGTACGTCATCGAGCAGGATCCGCCCCGCATCCGGCTCGACCAAGCGCACCAGAAGCCGCACGAGGGTCGATTTGCCCGACCCGCTCGAGCCCACGACCGCAAGCGTGCGCCGGGCCTCGAGCCTGAAGCTGATGTCGCGCAGCACCGGGCAGCCGCTGCGGTACGACAGGCTCACCTGGTCGAAGACCAGCGCGCCGGGTCCGACGGCGGCGCCGGAGCGGCTCTGAGCGGCCGGTTCGGGCGTCTCGCGAAACAGCCCCAGCATCTTCTCCAGCAGGGCCACGCCCCGGGAGAAGCCCTGCGCGGCGTAGCCGAGCGTCTCGACGGGCCGCGCCAGCTGGAGCA
>JAJZZR010000416.1 GCA_021797465.1 Pseudomonadota bacterium
CCGGTCGAGAAGGTGCGGGGGTCGAGCAAGAAATATACGGAGTACTGACCTGCCGCGAGGGGTCGAGCCGACCGCCCGAACGGATGAGGAGATCTAGATGGCAAAGCCGCCGGTTCCAAAGGCCGTGGCCCTGCGAGTCGAACTGCTGGAGGTGGCGCCGCTCGTCTGGCGGCGGGTGCTCGTTCCCGACAGTTGGACGCTCGCGTCCTTGCACCATTACCTGCAGTGGACGATGGGCTGGACGGACTCCCACGTGCATGAATTCGAGATCGGCGCCGGTCTGGTGGCCCCTGATTGGTGGATCAGGGAAGCCGGGTCCGAAGAGGAAGCCAGCCGCTACCGGGATGAGCGGCGGGTATCGGTTGCGGCCGTCGTGGCGGAGTTGGGACCGAGGGGAGAGTTCGAGTACCGCTACGACATGGGGGACGGCTGGGAGCATCGAATCGTCATCGAGTCCATCCCGCCATCCCGGCTGGGCGTGCTGCCCCTGCCGGTTTGTGTTGCCGGTGAGAATGCCTGTCCGCCTGAAGACGTCGGCGGGCCGCGCGGCTATGCGGGATTCCTCGCGGTTCTCGGCGACCGCCGCCACGAGCAGCATGCGGATCTGGTGCGCTGGATCGGCGGTGTATTCGATCCCAAGGGGTTCGATCTGAACCGGATCAACCGGGACTGGAAGGCCGCGAAGCGGCGCGGCCGCTGAACTGCGCATCGGTCTGACGATGTGACCGGGATCGCGCCGAGATTTCAAGCGGCGTTCTGCACCTGCTCGTGGCGAATGCGGATCTCCTATTGATTTACAAAATGAATTGTGGGCTGCCGGTCGGGTCAGCTACACGCTCAGCTAACATGCATCCTCTGCGTCTAGGCAGGGCCACGGCTGACGAGCTGGGAATTGAACTGCGAAGGCACTACGACGTCGGCCGCTTCGCAGCAGGTTCCGCAGCTCATTTCATTGAGTAAAAATACTCAATGAAATGAGTAAAAAGAAAACCGAGTTCCGACGCCCCCAGGCCGCCGTGCTGGCGGAGCGGCTTGCCGAGCCACGCCGCTTCCTGCACGTCGTCGCAGGCCCCCGCCAGGTCGGCAAGTCGACCCTGGTGCAGAAGGTCACCGTCATTGCGCGCGACGTGCTGCTGCTGACCCGAGCGGACAAGCCGGCGCTGCTGCGCCGCCTGTTCGAGCTGGCGTGCCGGTATTCCGGCCAGATCCTCTCGTACACGAAGATGCTCGGGCAACTGCAGGATGCGGGCAATACGACGACGCTGGCTCACTACCCCGATCTGCTGGCCGGTGCCGGCATGGTCTGTGGCCTGCAGAAGTACGCCGGTGATGCGGCGCGCAGCCGGGGGTCGAGCCCGAAGCTGCAGGTCCTGAATACCGCGCTGATGACCGTGACTGCCGGAATCAGCCCGGAGGAGGCGCGCTCAGATCGGGAATTTCGCGGGCGACTCATCGAGTCGGCGGTCGGCGCTCACCTGGCAAATGCCGCGGCCGCCGGCGAATGCCAGCTTTACTACTGGCGCGAGCGCGGTCAGGAAGTCGATTTCATCGTGAAAGCCCACTCCACGCTGACAGCCATTGAAGTCAAAAGCGGTCGCGCGCCGCAGGCGCATCCCGGAACGGCGAGCTTTGCGGCAGCGTTCAAAGTGACGCGTACACTGCTCGTCGGCGGCGACGGCATCGCGGTCGACGACTTTCTTGGTCGGCCCGCTCTGCGCTGGTTGGCACGCTGACCGCGACAGCATGACCTGCGGGTCTGGTCGGCACGAGAAGTAACACGGACGATGAAAATGACGGCAACCAAGAAATAAAATAGGGGCGCTCGACGTCCTGGCTTCTCGCGCATCCAGTCTCTTTTACGAACCACTGCTTTGTCGCTTTCAGCCGTTTGACGCTGCTGTTCGGACCAGCACCGGCAGCGACGTCCATGGTTGCGTGTGGCTTGGCGGAATCACCTGAGGTTCAGTGTGGATGTATTTGACCTTCGCGCACGTCTCGTCGCGGACTCCCAGAGCTGCGCAAGCAGCTTCATCAAGATCCGCGACCCGAGGATCGACGGGTTCGTCGATGACGCGCCGACGACCGGTGCGTTTTGGCCCGAGCCGCTCCTGCAGCTCAACCGCGCCTTATCCGTCCGGGGAGACCATCGATGAACTCGTCGGCGCAGTGGGACTGCACTCGGAGTGCGTTCGCATCTTGCCGATCGACAAAACCGATTCCGACCTGACTGGCAAGGGCCTCGTACTGACCGAGCGTCATCGCCAGGCCATTCTCAAGTCGGAGGAAGGGCACGCCTCGACGTCCTGAACGCTATTCGGCGTTCTGCACCTGCTCGCGCATCTGCTCGATCAGCACCTTCATGTCGACGGCGGTGCGAGTTGTCTCGAGGTCCTGCGACTTCGAAGAGAGCGTGTTGGCCTCGCGGTTCAGCTCCTGCATGAGGAAGTCCAGCCGCCGTCCCGCGGGCTCGTTGCCGGTGAGCACCCGCCGGATCTCCGCGACGTGCCCGCTCAGGCGCTCGAGCTCTTCATCCACATCCAGCCGCTGCAGCAACAGCGCGATCTCCTGCTCGAGGCGGTCCTGATCGGCACCGGAGGCCAACTCCTTTATGCGGTCGCCGACTTTCGCGGTCAGCCGCGCCTGGACATCCGGGAGCCGCGCCTGCACCTGCTTCACCAGAGCCTCGAGGCTCTCGCAGCGCTGCTCGAGAACCGCGCGCAGCTTCTCGCCCTCGCGGGAGCGGGCCGCGCACAGGTCGCTGATCGCGGCGTCGAACAGCTCGCGCGCCGCTGCGAGCAATGCCTCGCCGGCGGTTGTCTGATCCTTCAGGATTCCGGGCCAGCGCAGCACCTCGAGCAGGTTGACCGAGCCGAGCGGAATGACCCGTTGCAGCTCATCGAGCCGCGAGGTCAGCCGCTCGAGCGCGGGGGCGTCCACCTCGAGGGTCATCGCCGCGGCCTGCGCCGGGCGGTAGGTGATCGTGCAGTCGAGCTTGCCGCGGCGCAATGCCTGCCCCAGGCGCTGACGCAGGTCACCCTCCACCGAGCGCAGCTCCTCGGGCAGACGAAAGCCGCTCTCGAGGAAGCGGTGATTGACGCTGCGCAGCTCGCACACGAGGCTCCCCCAGGGACCGGAGAGCTCGCGCCGGGCGAAGCCTGTCATACTGGAAATCATCTGGTTAACGCTACGCTCCCGGCGCGGTAGGATGATATAAAGCTGCCCCGAACTTTAGCAGATATAAAGGGATTCGCTTGCGGATCGACTACGCCGAAGTCAGCTTGCAGGGTGGACGGGGGGAGAATCAGGATCGCGTCGCCGTCGCTACGAGCGAGCACGCGGCGCTGCTGATCATCGCCGACGGAATGGGCGGCTACGCCGATGGCGCGCGCGCTGCGCAGATCACCCGGCAGACCGTGCTCGATGC
>JAJZZR010000458.1 GCA_021797465.1 Pseudomonadota bacterium
AAAAATCGAACCGCCCCTCGACCGGCCCGATCTCATCCCAAGCCACAGGCATCAGCACCGTGTTGAGCTGCCGCCGGGTCCAAATCCGCGTTCTGGCTGACAGAGAGGTCGCCGGACGCTACCCCCTCCAACCGCGCTGGGGAAAGAGTCTTAAACCACGAATAACAGCGCCGTCATTCTGCGCTGTGTCGATCCCTTGAAGAGCGAAGCCGCCGGCCGGGCTGGGGAATTCATCAAAGGCTGTGAACGCCTGCGTTGAGGGCGTAGCACACCGGTGTGGTGACCCGCCAACGACCGAGTCCGACGGTACCGCGTCGTGGTATCGGACCGCTTCGGGACCAGGACCGACAAGATGATTGCGCAACCAGATTTACCCAGGGGCTTGCAGAGACACCCGGATTTCCAGGATGAACGGTCGCGTCTCGTCCGTCGGAATGTCGGGAAAACCCGGAATTACCGCGACTTGATCTAGGTCATGATGAACCCGTTGAAACAGGACAATACTCTCGGCGTAGACAGATAGCGGTACCAGACGCGGAGGGCAAAGTGCAATGACCGGGTGAGGATTCATCAGTCGCCGGAAACGGTGTTCCGTGCCGACCACGATACATGTTGCTGATGCACAACGCAGGTACAGTGATAGAGGGGGTATTTAAATGAGTCGGAAGACATTGCGTAACGCATCGAAGAATGCGTTCAAGAAGAACGTCAGAGTCGGTGCGCTGGGCCGTACCGCCTACGCCAGGATGGGTATCTCGGGGTTGGCGCTGGCCTTATTCACGTTAGGGGTAGGCGGCATGGCGCACGCCCAGAACGCCCCGATCCGCAAGAGACCGGATCAGCCGGCGGTGCCGGCGAAGGCCGCCAAGGCCAAGCGGCGCGGCTTCAAAGCGACGCCGATGGCCTCGCAGGGCATGCTTGCGCGCAATGGCGCGGGACTCTATGCCCAGAATTCGGCCCGGCCATCGACGCTCATCCCGGCCGCGAACACGAAGGGAGAGTCCTCGGCGACCGCGCTGGCGCCGATCATCGTCACCGGCATGCGCGGATCTTTGCTGCGATCGCTCGCCATCAAGCGCGAGTCGATCGGCGTGGTCGATGCCATCTCCGCCGAGAGCATCGGCCAGTTCCCGGATTCCTCGGTGGGCGGCGCGCTCGCGCACCTGCCGGGTGTCACGATCAATCGCGGCTCCCTTGCTTATTCCAGCGCGTTCGGCGCGCCCACGGCCACGGGCTTGGCGCAGGGCGTCAACGTCAACGGCTTCGGCGGCTCGTTCGACACCGTTCTGGTGGACGGCCGGCAGATGGCCTCCGGCAACGGGCAGACGTTCAATTTCTCGAGCCTTGGCGCCATGTACGTCGGGCAGATCGACGTGTTGAAGACCCCGGACATGGCCCTCTCGTCGGGCAACATCGGCTCGGTCATCAACGTCAAGATGCTGACGCCCTTCGATAATCCCGGTCTGCACGTCGGAGTCAATGTCGGCGAGACCGACTACACCATGGACGGGGGCATGCGGCCGGCGGTCGGCGCGCTGTTCAGCGACACCTTCGATCACAATAAGTTCGGCATCCTGATCGACGGCGACTATACGGACTACCACACCTTCACTCACCATCAGGACGTCGTGGGCTGGAAGGGGATCGCGCCGGGCGGCTTCGCCTGCGCGGATCTCGCCGCCAATTTCACCACGGCCTTCGGCAGCACCGGCTGCGCGTCGGTCGGGCCCGGGGCGAGCGGAAATGCCAACATACCGGTCTGGTATCCGCAGTCCATGGCCATGTATCTCGAGCGCATCGACACGCGCAGCAAGGACGGTCGCATCGCGCTGCAGTGGCACCCGACGAAATCGGTGATGGTGACCCTCGATGACAATTACTCGTCGTGGGATCAGCATATCAATCGCTGGCAGCGCAGCACCTGGTTCGGGGCCTTCCCGGATTCGACGCTGGACGGCAACGGCACGATCACAAATTTCAACTACACGGGACCGACGGACTTCAACGCGTTCGTGGCCGACCAGTACATCGTCACCAATACGGCCGGCCTGAACGTCCTGTGGAACGTGAATGCCGACTGGACCCTGGAGGTCGATGCCGATCAGTCGAAGTCGCAGTTCAATCCGAACGGCACCTACAGCGACGTCGATTCGGACGTGGGCTACGGAAACGGAACCAATAATTATACCGGCGGGCTGGTGCTGAATCAGAGCGGCAACGTGCTGCCGTACTGGAGCGCCTACGGACCGAACACGGTCGCGTCGGGATCGGGTGCGGTGGCCTCGCCGAACTACAATGGCTTGAATCCCTTCATCATCGGCTCGCACGTGTTCCCGCTGCAGACGCAGCAGAGCACCGATCAGATCAACGAGGCGACGATCCGCGCGACCTGGGATCCGGGCAACAGCACCAAGGTGACCTTCGGCGCCCAGTTCCTCGACGACAGCTGGAACACCAAGGAGAAGGATACCTTCACCAATAACTACTGGGAGCTGTGGGCGGGATACGGCCCGGCGTCGAACAACTCGGTGGGTGTTGCGCTGCCATCCTCTCTGTTTCATCCGATGAGCGTCGGCAACTGGCTGCCGGGCTACAGCGGCGCCGGCAATCTGCCGGGCAGTGTGCTGATGTTCAACCCATACTCGGTGCTCAACTATCTGAGCACGCAGCCGATCGACACCGGATTCACCCAGACGCCGGGCTATCCGCCCTATACCGGCGGCATTCCGGCCGAGGCGCTGAGCGTGGGCTCGGTGCAGCACGTCTCCCGCATGAACTATTCGCCGTTCGTGCAGGCGAGCCACAACTTCCGGGTCGACGGCATGAAGCTGATGACGCGCCTGGGATTGCGCTACGAGCGAACGGACGAGGTGATCGCGGGTCTGTCCGCCCCGCTGGCGAGCGTGGTATGGGAAGGGGCCGGCGACCCGACCGCCTATGCCTTCGGGACGGGAACGCAAACGTGGACGTCCACCACGCGGTCGTACGGGTACTTCCTGCCGGCGTTGGACCTGGCCCTGTGGCCGACGCATGATCTGGAGACGGCGTTCGACTTTTCGCGCACGGAGTCCGCGCCGCCGGATTATCAGTTGATTCCAAACACATCATACGGCGGTCGTGTGAACGCCCTGACGGCGACCGGCAACAACCCGGGACTAATGCCGTATCTGTCCAACAACTACGACTTCCGCGTGACGTGGTTCTACAAGCATGGCGACTACGCGGAAATACACCCCTTCTACAAGCAGGTGTCGAACTTCCCGACTTCCAGCGTGCAGGACGTCACCGTGCCGATCAACGATCCGGCGCCGTGCTCGTACAGCACGGGCGGTCATCTGGTGTTCACGGATTCGAACTGCGGCAAACCGATTGTGTTCGCGGAGACGACCTTCACGAACAAGCTGT
>JAJZZR010000367.1 GCA_021797465.1 Pseudomonadota bacterium
ATACTCCAAGTGCGAATCGGAGGCTGCGAGCCCCCTCAAATCGTCGCAAAGCAACGCATTGCAGTCAGCCACTGGACTGAACTTCCGCTGTCGGCCAGGAGCGGTCACTACTCATTCGAATTGGATTTCCGAAAGGCGGACACTCAGAATGCGACTCTGGCGCCGCTGCCTAGCTTGCCCTGGAACGTCGTCGCAAACCAGGCGGAGCTGCGGATTGCAAAGCCTGATTCTTAATGACGCGAAAAAAAAGAACGTTCATCGCCTGGCTGCTGTTGCTGCTTCTTTTAACGACGGGCGCGAATTACTACCTAAATCTCGGATTTTTGCCGAGATTCGCGAGGCTCTTGATGAGCCTTCCCGTGTGGGCTATTCGTATTAGCCACGCGTTACCGCTACATTCCCGATGAGGCGGAGCGGCATAATGACGAGGATAGTGCCGAGCGGGATACGTGACGTGTTGCTTCACAGCAGGGTTTGCGCCGGGCTTTCCCGAAAGGCGTCGTTGGCGAGTGACGACTTCGGGTCGGTCGCCGTTGGACAATCGTCTAGATTGGCCGTGTGGCATTGATGCACTACTGGCGTAACTGTCCGAACTGCCGACAGCGGATTGATCTCGAATTGGCATTAGGCTTGTCGGGATGGTCAAAGATTGCGCCGGCGAAATATGGCATTCGATGTCCCAACTGCAAGGTGGTTCTAGCTGCTCGCCAGCGACCGGGTGTTGCTATCTTCTGGGCTCTTTTGGTTGTCTTGTTAGCTCTCATGTTCGTCGGACAAGAGACCGGCGGAATGCCCCGCATTGTCGTATGGCTTTTTGGCTTGTGCCTAGTCATCGTCGTCGTGTTCATGCGACGGTGGAGGCTCAGGTCGATTGAACTCAGCGTTCCGCCGCGAGGGCTCAAGCTTCGAGAAGTGACGCCTAGCGAGAGAGAATACGCGTACCGTGAAGGCAAGGATGGCCGCAATAGGACCATGGGAGTGTCTGATTTTTTGTGTTTGAGGCGGTTTTAAAAACTCCTGCCACAATAGCCGGCCGTGGTGGGCGAGACCATTGCGGCAGGAACAGTCTACTGCTATCCGAAGTTTCTCGTGAATCGATCCCCATAGGCGATGGCGAACTGGTTCATCGCCTCGATCCACTCCCGGGCTGATCGGCTCCAGTCGGCGGTAATGTTCTTCAGTGCCAGCCAGATCAATTTAGTGGCCGCATCGTCGCTCGGGAAATGACCGCGAGTCTTGATGATCTTGCGCAGCCGTGCATTGACGCTCTCAATGGCATTTGTCGTATAGATCACTCGACGCACAGCTGGGGGAAAGGCAAAGAACGGAATGACCCGGTCCCATGCTCGACGCCAGATCGCCGCGATGGTGGGATACCGTTCGCCCCAGGATCCGCGCTCGAATTCCTCAAGTGCTTCCATGGCCGTTTCCGCGTTGGTCGCGGTGTAGATCGGCCGCAGCGCCTGGGCGAGGACCTTGCGATCCTTCCAGCTCGCGTATTCGAGGCTGTTACGGATCAGGTGCACGATGCAGGTCTGCAGGGTCGTGGCCGGAAATGCCGCTCCCAGGGCCTCTGGAATGCCCTTGAGGCCATCGGTGACGGCGATCAGGATGTCGCCGACTCCGCGGGTCTTCAGGTCGTTGAACACCTTCAGCCAGAACTTCGCCCCCTCGGTGTTCTCAATCCAAATCCCCAGGATGTCGCGCGTCCCATCAGGCAGCACGCCGAGGGCGAGGTAAATCGCCTTGTTGCGCACCACCGCCTCCTCGCGGATCTTCACCCGCAGCGCATCGAAGAACACCACCGGGTACATCGGCTCGAGCGGACGGCTCTGCCAGGCAGTGACCTCGCCCATCACGGCGTCCGTCACGGAGCTGATGAACTCCGGGGAGACCTCCGTGCCGTACTGCTCGGTGAGAAATCCCTGGATCTCCCGCACCGTCATGCCGCGGGCGTACATGGCGATGATCTTGTCATCGAAGCCGGTGAAGCGTCGCTCGTGCTTGGGGATCAGCACCGGATCGAAGCTGCCCTCACGATCACGGGGAATGTCGATCCGCAGCGGCCCGTCCTCGGTCAGCACCGTCTTGGCGCTCGTCCCATTGCGCTGATTACTCGCCTCCTCGGGCTTCTCAGCACCGGGGACGTAGCCCAGGTGGTGCGAGAGCTCCGCCCCCAGGCAGCGCTCGATCAGGGCCTTTTTAAACGCTTTGGACGCGGCATTGACCGCATCGGCGCTCATCGGACCCTTGACGATCTGGTCAATCAGTTCAGAGGGAATGACAGGCAGGGCGGCATCGCCCGCCGGGTTCTTCTTGGTACGTCGCATAGCTCCTCCAGGTTCTCATGCTATGCCTCGCACACAAAATTTTGCACACTCTCGGAATCGACGGCGTGACGGGGCAAGCCTATGCAGAGAACCTGCAGCGGAACCTTGCCGACCTGATCGACCGAATCAAATCCGGCCGCTATCGAGCGCTACCGGTACGGCGTCGTTACATCGACAAGCCGGACGGCGGCCAACGCGCACTCGGTATTCCTTCGTTCGAAGAGAAGCTGGCGCAGAGGGCCATTGCGATGCTGCTGGAACCGATATATGAGCAGCACTTCCTGGACTGCTCATTCGGCTTCCGACCGGGTCGCAATACGCACAGTCGCCCGTTCCACCAGCTTGGTCGCAAGCCAAAACCCGCTCCCATCCCACAGCAGGCAGCGAATCCGGTTTCGCCGCCCATTGCAGAACACGAAAAGACCGCCGGTGAGCACGTCGTGGCGCATCGCGTTGCCCACCAGGCCGCGCAGCGCGTCAATCCCGAGCCGTCCATCGGTCACCCCAGTGCGCAGGAACACCCGCGTCTGCTCGCTCAGCCAAAACATGCGTGCAGCTCCTTGAGCAGCGTGCCCATCCAGCGCACATCGGCGCCCGAGCCAGCGCGCACCTCGAGTCCGTTCGGCAAGCGAATGCTCACCGTGCCGGCTCGTTCGCTGAGGCCCGCTCCGGCAGACATCCCCCCGGCCAGCCCACGGGGCAGCTCCACGATCGCAGCCGCCGGCGTGTCCGTCCCACGGCCTCGCGCTTGCCGTAGCCAATAGGTCAACGTGGACAGCGCCAGATCATGGCGCTCGCAGAACCGCCGCTGGCTCAGGCCGCCGCGACCATACAGCTCCAGCAGTCGCCGCCGCTCCTTGGCCGTACGATTACGCTGCGGCCGTCCCGACGTGCCGACGCCAACATCGGCCGGCCTTCCCATCGATCTCCTCTTCGTACCCATCGCGCAGATACCTCTCTCGGTAAACTGCGTGCCCATCTATCAGCATCGCCCCGTGCCATCCAGGCAGTATCCGGTGGGACGCTTTCAGGATCTCGATCTCGCGCTCCTAGATTCGCACCGTGACC
>JAJZZR010000044.1 GCA_021797465.1 Pseudomonadota bacterium
TTCGCCACGTTGGTGCGAATGACATACACCCCATCGAGGGCGGCCTCCGCGGCGACTTTGTCCTCGAGGATCTTGAAGTCGAGCCGTTGATTCTCGATGATGAGCTCGAAGTGCTTGGCGACCTTGTATTTGTTGACGATGCGCCCGACACGCACGCCGATTTTGTCCTTGCCCTTAACCCGTCCGGCGGCGACGCTCGTCTGCACCTTCTCCAGCTCCTTGCGTGTCGCCTCAAGGAGGGAAGCGCGCTTGTGTGCTCGCAACTTTGCGAGCTCGGGATTGCGACAGGCGATCAGTCGCTCGCCGGGATAGTCTGGGTGTGAGAACTCAAAGAGCGAGCGCTCATCAAACAGCCCCAGCTGCAATGCCTCCCCTTCGATGAGCGAGCGGATCTGGCCGCTCTTGAGCGCGGTGATCCAGCCGAGCCCCTCGATCTCGTGCAGCTCTCGTATCGCCTTCTGCGAGATCATGCCGCGGTCCCCGACCAATACCACGTGCTCGAGGCGGAACTCCTCACGGAGCTTCTTCACCTGCGCCATCAGCGTCGAGGCATCCGCGGTATTGCCTGGGTAAACCGACACCGCCACTGGACAGCCATTGCGTGCTGTCAGTAACCCATAGTTGACCTGCAGCGTGTTCTTCTTGCCATCGCGGCTGTGCCCGAGCCGAGCGAGCGGACATTGCGTGCCCTCGAAGTAGCTCGAGGACAGGTCGTAAAGCGCAAGCGCTCCTTCCTTCAGGTGCCGTGCGGCGAGCTTGCGCTCGATCGTGCCCTGATGCTCAAGCAGCCAGTCCATCGCCGCGTACAGCGCATCCTCATCGGCAGACTCGACGCCGTACTCTTCGGCCAGCGTCGTCGTGTGCCACCATCGTGTGGTGGCGAGCTTGGTGTGCGGCGCGAGCACGCGGGCGGCCACCATCGCGCACACCCGCTCGCGCTCTACGCTCGCTCGCGAGGCGATCAGTCCCTCAAAGCCCAGCCGCTGCATGGCTACACGCACCGCCTGCACGTGCCCGTGCGGGCGCGAGCGCACGACCTCGAAGAGCTCCTCCACCGGGCGGACGACCACGCCGGCGAGCACGGCACGCATTGCCTCGATCTGCTCGTCCGAGAGCGCCGAGAGATTGGCGAGCGTGCGCTTGCGCACCTTTTTCCCGACGCGGTACGACTCGCGCAGCAGGTACGTGGGTCTTGAGTTGCGGTTCGGCACCGCGTCGATGTGCATGGCTACATAATGGCATATCAAATGCCGCTATGCAAGCCCTCATCATGACAATACATGGCTACACCATGCACCCTCAAAATCCTCGCCGTCGTCGCTCAACTCACGGAAAAATCAGCCCTGCGGCGAAACCACCGACTCAGGGCCGAGGGGGTAGAGTCGAGAAGTGGCGCGGTAACGGTAGGCCGGAGGCTTGTCTGTTTCCGGTCCTTTCGGACCCGGTGCCCGGGTAGCTTGGCCATGGTCCCGTTTCCACTTCCCGCTCATCGAACCGAACGGGCGCAGCTAGCGCATTCGGCTCTCGGACAAGGCATCAGGTGGTCGCCCACGGGAAGTTGCGCGTACGTTTGTAAAGCCAGACGAGGCCCAGCCGGTCATGCAGGTACTCGTTAGAATATCGGAACTTGCCGGTATTCCGGACCTTATGCTTCGCACACAACCACCGACGCAGCCGACGTTGGGCGTAGTCGTCAATCGTACTATAGGCGTGGCTAACCGGGCCCAACGTAAAGTAGTTGGCCCAGCCCACCAGCTTTCGATTGAGTTGTAACACCACATCGTCGGCCTCCTGCCACAGGGTACTCCGGTCGGTGCATTCATGAATGGCCTCAATGATCCGGCTGAGACTGCGTTTCGACGGTTTCGTACCAAAGTAGGCCCGTCCCGTCTTCCACGAATAACATCGCCCGAAGTCGTAACCCAGGAAGTCGAACCGTTCGTGCGGCAGTTGACACACCCGTGTCTTCTCCTCGTTGATCGTCAGCTTTAGCCGCTCCATCATCCACCGCATCTCGGCCAGCGCCTCGGCGGCACTACCTTTGCAACAGATGACAAAGTCGTCTGCATAGGAGACGATCTTCGCGCGCAGCCTTTGTTCCACACCACGCTGCTTCCAGCCCAGCACAAACCGGCGCATGTACAGATTTCCAAGGAGCGGGGAAAGCGGAGACCCTTGCGGGACCCCGCGTCCGCTGTCCTTCGTCGGCGTCGTTCGCCTCTTACCGCCATTGCCGTCGTCCTCTTCCACGGGCGCATCCAACCACATCTTGATCAGATGCAGAAGGTGCCGGTCAGAGACCCGGCGCGCTACCGATTTGAGAAGTTCGGCATGTGGGATCGAATCGAAGTAGCCGGCGAGGTCACCCTCGATAATCTGCGTATGGCCAGTGTTGATGAGGCTGTGCACCGAGCGCACGGCCGTATGGGCACTGAAGTTCGCACGGTATCCATGCTGTTCGGCAGGCATGTCGGCGTCGAAGATCGGTGCAAGCACCGCCACCGCTGCCGTCATCACCGTCCGATCGGCTATGCAAGGAATGCCGAGCGGGCGCATCTTGCCCCCGGATTTCGGTATCCACACACGCCGAACTGCCTCCGCCCGGTACGTCTTCCTGCGGAGTCTGTCCGCCAGTTCGCCAAGCCACCGCTCCTCGCCGTACGCTTCGATATCCGCAAAGTCCCGCTGGTCCACCCCCGGTGCGCCATGGTTGGCTTTACAACACCGGTAGGCGTACTCCAGTACGTCCTTGCGATACAGCTTGTCGTACAGCAAATAGAACCGGTAGCCAGGCGATCCCTTCGCTTTGGCCTGTAACGCCGCCTGTAGCTTCTGAACACTTTCTGGAGGTTCGAGGATCATAGGATCCAATCTCCGGGTCCTTCACCACGTCTTGCGTTAACCTTGAACTCGGGCCCCTTTCCTCCACCGGAATTACCCGGCCTCACAGGTCGTACGAGCCCGTCCGCCATCCTCGAGCGGCCCGGCCAGTCCCTCGCGGGTCTCCGGTTGGACGCCGTCGTCCGCCCCTCAAGGACTTCCCGTGTCGCATCACTCTCCCTACACACGCGTGCCACCGTCACTATCCCGGCGAACTGACCGGCTGCACTCATCGCTCGCTTCGCCAGCCATACCAGCCTTCCCCCGAGTTCCGACAGGGTCGGCGTCCGCGGCTCCGTTTTCGGGACCTGCTCAACGTTCACTACTCGTTGCAGCCCGCGTGTTCGCAGAATCACCCATTGGTGACCCTTTATGTCGAAGGCTTCGGTCGCTTCGTTACCTCCGCAACCGCTCCGATGGCTACCGGCTGGAGCGATAGTCTGCCGGGTGGGTCTATCTCCCACTGAGAGAGCGCACGTTTTCACGGCGCACGGAACTTCCGCCTAGTAATGGCGGC
>JAJZZR010000470.1 GCA_021797465.1 Pseudomonadota bacterium
CGGGGGCGCGCGCGGCTTTGCGCACATCGGCGCCGTCAAAGCGCTGCGCGAGGCCGGTATCCCGATCGATATGGTCGGCGGGACCAGCATGGGGGGCATACTCGGCGCCGGCGTCGCCGGCCATTGGAGCGTGACGGAGCTGACCGACCGGTTCCGTCATTACTTCGTCGAGTCCCGGCCGCTGCGCGACTACACGCTGCCGTTCGTGTCGCTGGTGTCAGGCCGCAAGGTAAGCCGAATGTTGTTCGAGGCCTTCGGCGAGCTGGCGATCGAGGATCTGCCGCTCTCGTTCTTCTGCGTCTCGTCGAATTTGACCACCGGGCACCCCTACGTGCATCGTCGCGGCGAGCTCTGGCGGGCGCTGCGCGCCTCGGTCTCGGTGCCGGGCGTGCTGCCGCCCGTGGTGAACGCGGGGCAGGTGTTGGTCGACGGCGGGGCCATGAACAATCTGCCCGTCGATGTCATGCTGGAGCTTGGTCGCGGACCGGTGATCGGCTGCGATGCGGGGGCGGATCGCGCTTTCACGACCTCGGGCGATGACCTCGATGTGCCCCTGCCGTGGCAGGTCATGCGTTGGATCAGGGCACGGCGGCAACTGCCGAATATTTTTCAGATTCTGTGGCGCAGCGGCATGATCAACAGCACGACGCTCACGAGCGCGCAGCGCAGCAGGACAGACCTGCTGCTGCGCCCGCCTCTGGCCGATATCGACATGCTCAACTGGAAGGCATTCGACCGGGCGATTCAATCCGGCTACGACTACACCGTGCGTCGGCTCGATGAGCTGCCGGAGGATTCCGCGCTCCGGCGCAGCGCGGGGTGAGCGGGCCGATAGAGCGCCGGGGCTTGCGGGAGTCGGCTCGAAGCCGCATGCTCGAATGATTGGCAGCCTCGCACGGATCCGGCCATGATCACGCTGTTTCACCATCCCAAGACGCGCTCCACACGCTTTATTTTCCTGCTCGAGGAGCTGGGCGCTCCGTATGAGATCCGTCGGGTCGTCGACCGCAAGCATGGCTCGGCGCTGACAGCCTGGCGGGCGATGGGCCGTCCGGCCGAGCCCACTTTCGAGCAATCGCGGGTCCTACGCGAGGCTGCGCGCTTGCCGCCGCCGCGGATCGTGCCGCTGCACGGCGCGTCGCCGCAGTTGAGCCTGCGGTTGCTTGCGCACGCGCTGGCGCTCGTCAGGCTCGAACGCTGAGTGCGGTAGGCTGCGCAGCCGTTGCCGGCGCATGATCTTTGTCTTTGCCGAGCGCCGCATAGGCCAGATGTCCGGGCCCCGATCATATGTCGAATGACGTTCCGCCGGCACCTTCCGTTGCCCTGGCGATCTTTTGCCGAAAGCCCGTGCTTGGTCGGGGTAAGCGACGCCTTGCCCGCTGTCTGGGCGATGTCCGGACGCTCGTCCTAGCGACCGCGTTGCTGGAGTGTGTGCTGGAAGACGCGGCCGCGTGGCCGGATGAGTTGATCATTTCGCCGGCCGAGGCGTCCGATGCCCAGTGGGCCGGAAGCCTCACCTCCCGGCCCACATGGGTCGTGCCGCAGCCGGACGGCAATCTCGGCGAGCGGATTGCCGCGGTCGATGCCGCTGCGCGCGCGCGCGGCTGCGATCGGGTGCTGTTCATCGGCAGCGATGCGCCGTCGATGCGGCTCGAGGATCTGACCGCGGCGCGCGCCGCGCTCGACCACAGCGATGTCGTCCTGATCCCCGCCGTCGACGGCGGGGTTACCCTGATGGGCTCGCGGGTCGCCTGGCCCGATCTGACGGATCTGCCCTGGAGCGAGGTGTCGCTCGGCGAGGCACTCGAGCACCGCTGTCTGCAAACCGGGCGAGCCGTCACCAGACTCGCCGGCTCCTACGATGTCGACACACCCGAGGATCTGGCCCGGGCCGTGGACCAGCTGGCGCAGGACCCTCGGCCGGCGCGGCGGCGCCTGCACGCGTTGTTGCGCGAGCTGGCGCTGTCCGAGCCCGGCGCGGAGGATCCGGGGCGCGCGGGCGTGCCCCGCTGAGCAATGCGCCCGGTCAGCGGGCGAGGAAGTCGAGAATTTCCTGCTGCGCCGCGCTCAGATGCTCGCGCGGCGTGACCACCGCCGCGCGCAAGGCCGTGCGGCATGGCCGTGACTCGTCGTCCCGGTAATCGGCGACCGCGCGCGCGATCAGCCGCTGGACACGCGTCAGGCTATCGCGAAACTGGCTCATCACCTGGTCCACCGAGGCGTGTTGCGCCGGATCATCCAGCCAGCAATCGTAATCGGTCGCCACAGTCACGGTGCAGTAGCCGAGTTGCGCTTCCAGAGCGAGGAACGCCTCCGGTATGTTGGTCATGCCGACCAGATCGGCGCCCGCCGCGCGCAGCCAGAAGCTCTCGGCGCGTGTGCCGAGGCGCGGGCCCTCGACGCAGGCATAGGTCTTGTCCCTATGAAGCGTCAGGCCGAGCGCGCCGGCCGTGCGGGCGAGCAGCGCCGCCGTGGCCGCGCAGGAGGGATGTGCCGTCGAGACGTGCGCCACCATGCCTTGGCCGAAGAAGCTCGCCGCGCGCACCCCTTTGGTGAAATCGAGATACTGTGCGGGCAGTGCGAGATCGCCCGGCCGAATCTCCTCGCGCAGGCTTCCCACCGCCGACACGCCGATCACGGTGCGCACGCCGACGCTCTTCAGCGCCCATATATTGGCCCGGTAGTTGATTTCACTCGGCAGCAGATCGTGCTGCAGGCCATGCCGGGCCAGGAACGCCACCGGCCGGCCGTCGAGCCTGCCCAGCATGACGGGCGAGGAGGGCCGTCCATACGGGGTTTGACGCTCCTGCGACTCGTCCACTTCCAGTCCGTTCATGCGGTACAGACCCGTACCGCCGATGATGCCTATCATGATGATTCTCGGTTGCGCAGCTCGCCGCGAGGCTGCAAGATGCCTCAATCTGCGCTGGGCAACAAGTGCCGCGTCTAACTCGGGGATCCGTCCATGAGCACCACTGCATTCCCCTCGTTGAATCCCCCGCGGTGGCCCGGACGCGTGACACACCTGGGACTGTGGATTCTGGGTGCAGGACTGCTGGCCGCCGGCATCGCCAGTCCGCTGAACCGCTTCGCGCTGACGAGCGTCAGTGCGGCGCTGCTGACGCTGATGATCGGCTTCGTGGTGATCGTGGCGGGGACCGCCGTCACCATCATTGGCGTGCTGTTCGGCACGGTGAAGCGCGCGCGCATTCCCGGCACTGCCGCCGTGGTGGGCGCCGTGATCGGACTTGCCGTGACCGCGTACGTGACATCGTGGATCTATCGGGCGCAGCACACCCCTCCGATCAACGACATCACCACCGATCCGGCCAACCCCCCGAAGTTCGTCGCGGTCATTCCGCTGCGGGAGCGAGCGCATGCCACCGTTTCGTCGCGATACATCCGCGAGGAGCGCATCGGGGGCAAGACGATCGACGTGCCGGCGCTGCAGGAGCAGTACTATCCGTACATCAAGCCGCTGTTCATGAGTCTCTCCCCGGCACAGGCGCTGGCCAAGGCCCGCCGGGTGGCGCAGGCGCTGGGCTGGCGCATCGATGCGTACGTGCCGGCCGACGGGCGCCTAGAGGCGACGGCACACACGTTCTTCTTCGATTTCAAGGACGACGTGGTGGTGCGCGTGCGGCCGCACGGTTCCGGTTCGCGCATCGACGTCCGGAGCGAATCGCGAGTGGGCGTGGGTGATGTCGGTACCAATGCGGCGCGCATCCGGGCGTTCCTCGATCGCATGAAAGCGCCTTGATTTCAGGACGATGCACCGCATGAACGGTTTGGGCCGCGATATCGTGTTCGAACGGCGCCTGGCCGCCCTGATCAACAGCGGTCAGCCCGAGATCCTGCAGGGCGGTCTGCGCGGCGTGGAGAAGGAATCGCTGCGCGTGACGCCCGACGGACGGATCGCACAGACGCCACACCCGGTCGCGCTCGGCTCGGCGCTCACCGGCGAGCACATCACCACCGATTACTCCGAGGCGCTGATCGAGCTCGTCACGCCGACTTTCACCACCACCTGGGAGCTGCTGCAGTACCTGCTGGATCTGCATCAGTTCGTGTACCGCCACATCGGCGATGAGCTGCTGTGGGCGACGAGCATGCCCGGCTGGATCGAGCGTGACGAGGAGATTCCGATCGCGCGCTACGGGAATTCGCACGTCGGACGCATGAAAAGCGTCTATCGAGAAGGTTTGGGTCTGCGCTACGGGCGCATGATGCAGGCCATCTCGGGTGTGCATTTCAACTACTCGTTCCCGTTGGGTTTCTGGCCCGTCTATGCGGCGGCGCTGGAGTCGAGCACTCACGGACAGGAATTCGTCTCGGCGCGCTACTTCGATCTGCTGCGCAATTACCGCCGGCACGGCTGGCTGGTGCTGTATCTGTTCGGCGTTTCGCCGGTGCTGTGCAAGTCGTTTCTGCGGGGGCGGCCGCATTCGATGGCCGAGCTGACTTCCGGCACCGCTTTCGAACCATACGCCACCAGCCTCAGGATGAGCGATATCGGCTATCGCAACCGCACTCAGGCCGGCTTGAACGTGTCGATGAACAGCCTCGAAGAGTACGTCGATGATCTGAGCCGGGCGATCAGCACGCCGCACCCGCCCTATGCCGAACTCGGAGTGCGCACGGGGGAGGTGTTCCGTCAGCTCAACGCAAATCTGCTGCAGATCGAGAACGAGTACTACAGCTTCATCCGGCCCAAGCGCGTCGCCCGATCCGGGGAGCGGCCCACCCAGGCGCTGAAGCGCGCGGGCGTCCAGTATGTCGAGGTGCGTGCGCTCGACGTGAGCGCCTTCGATCCGGTCGGTGTCAATCAGAACAAGCTGCGTTTTCTCGAAGCGTTCGTGGCCCTGTGCCTGCTGAAAGAGAGCCCGCCCATCGCCGATGCCGAGCAGCATGCGCTCGATCACAATCACCTCGAGGTGGCGCATCGCGGCCGCCAGCCCGGTCTGAGTCTGTGGCGCGACGGGCGCGAAGTCGCCCTGCGGGATTGGGCCCGGCAGCTGCTCGATGAGATGGCCGGGCCGTGCGAGATCCTGGACCGGGGCAATCCGCTGCGGCCATATTCGCTGGCGCTCGATGTGCAAAAGGCCAAGCTCGAGGACGTCGCGCGTACCCCGTCGGCGCGCATGATGGCGGAGCTCGCGTCCACCGGAGAGACCTTCTCGCAGCTGGCCCTGCGGATGTCGCGCCAGCACAAGGCATATTTTCTGGACATGTACCCGCCGAACGAGGCGCGGCTGGCGGAATTCGCCCGCGAGGCACGGGAATCGCTCGAGCGGCAGACGGCCGTCGAGGCGGCCGATCAGGGCACGTTCGACGATTATCTGACGCGCTACTTCGCCCCGTGAGCGGCTGTGCCGCCGGGAGCAATCTCCCGGATGGGCCATTGCAGATACGCCCCAGGTAAGGGATTCTTGTGGGATGAATGCGCTTTCCGTCCAGGGATTGATCAAGACGTACGGCAACGGCGTCCAGGCCCTGAAGGGTATCGATCTCGCCGTCGAGGAGGGGGATTTCTTCGCGCTGCTCGGGCCGAACGGGGCCGGCAAGACCACCCTCATCGGCGTCGTCACCTCTCTGGTGCGCAAGACCGCCGGTCACGCCAGCATCTTCGGCTACGACGTCGACCATGATCTGGAGGCGGCCAAGAGCTGCATCGGCGTCGTGCCGCAGGAGATCAACTTCAATCAGTTCGAATCGCCCGAGACCATCGTGATCAATCAGGCGGGCTTCTACGGCATTCCCCGCCCGGTGGCGCGCGCGCGGGCGGAGTTGTACCTGAAGAAGCTGCAGCTGTGGGACAAGCGCAAGCACGCCTCGCGGGCGCTGTCCGGCGGGATGAAGCGCCGGCTGATGATCGCCCGGGCGCTGATGCACGAGCCGCGGTTGCTGATACTGGATGAGCCCACCGCCGGCGTCGACATCGAGGTCCGCCGCTCGATGTGGGATTTCCTGCGCGAAATCAATCAGCGCGGCACGACCATCATCCTGACCACGCACTATCTAGAGGAGGCTGAGACGCTCTGCCGGAACATCGCCATCATCGACCATGGCCGCATCATCGAGCGCGACCGGATGAGCAATCTGCTCAGAAGGCTGCATACCGAGACCTTCGTGCTCACCCTGCGTCATCCTCTGCGGCAGGCGCCGCAGCTGCCGGCATACACGGTGAAGCTCGTCGACGAGCACACGCTCGAGGTCGAGATATCCACGGAGCAGAACGTCAATGATCTGTTCGCGCGCCTCTCGGCGCTCGGCATCGAAGTTATCTCGATGCGCAACAAGGTGAACCGGCTCGAGGAGATCTTCATTCGTCTGGTGGAGAGGGGAACGGCGGCATGAGCACCGTGGTCGAACGTGTGACTGCACGTCCGCTGGCGCGCGGCCGGGCCCGCTGGATCGGCTTCCAGACCATCCTCATCCGGGAATTCCAGCGGATCATCCGCATCTGGCCTCAGACCATCCTGCCCTCGGCCGTGACCGCGACGCTGTACCTCGTGATCTTCGGCAGCGTCATCGGTCGGCGGATCGGCACCATGGACGGCTTCGCTTACATGGTGTACATCGCGCCCGGCCTGATCATGCAGGCCGTGATCATCAACTCTTATAACAACGTCGTATCGTCCTTCTACGGCGCCAAGTTCGGCCGCCACATCGAGGAGCTGCTGGTCTCTCCGCTGCCGAGCTGGATCATCGTGTCCGGCTACGTGGCCGGCGGCGTCATGCGGGGCGCCATGGTCGGCCTGGTGGTGAGCGGGGTGTGGATGTTCTTCACCCGCCTGCCGGTGTTGCATCCGACGATCGTCATCGCTGCGGCGGTGCTGACTTCGGTCACGTTTTCGCTCGGCGGCTTCCTCAATGCCATGTTCGCCAAGAGCTTCGACCAGATCAGCATCATTCCGACGTTCGTGCTCACGCCGCTGATCTATTTCGGCGGCGTTTTCTATTCGATCAATGCGCTGCCGGCATGGGCCCGTCACCTGTCGCTGGTCGACCCCATTCTGTACATGGTCAACTCGTTTCGCTTCGGGTTCCTCGGTGTGTCGGACGTCGGCGTCTGGGATGCGTTTGCGATCATGATCGTGGCGGTGATCATCCTGTTCGTCGCGGCGATCGTGCTGTTGGATCGCAGCTCGGGCATCCGCGAATGAGGCCGCCGCGACCCTGATCAGGACGCGGCGCGCAGGGGGTTCGGCCGACGCAGGCGGGACTCGGGGTGCTCGCGCGGGCCGAAAGCGGTGGACCATGGCCGTTCAGGGCCGTTTCCGCGCGCCCGCCGCGCGGACAGTACGCTACACTGGCCGGCAAGGGTCGAGCGGACCGGCAGAGGCGCAGGTGCAGAGTAAACGGGCGCGGGACGCGGACAGTTTCCAGGGAACGGGCGAGGTGCCGGCGCTCCCGGCGCCGGAGGACGGCTTTCAGCCGCCGCTTTGGCTGCGCAGTCGTCATCTGCAGTCGATGCTGGCGAGCGTCTCGGTGCGCCGCGGCGCGATCGTGCGCCGCGCCGCCCCGCTGCTCGCCGCGCAACAGGAGTTGCTGCTGCAATGCGGCGGCGCCGTGCGCCTGCAGTGCTGGCGCTCGACAGGCGCCCCCGGGGGCGATCCGGTGGTCGTGTTGCATGGCTGGGAGGGCAGCGCGGAATCGCTCTACGTGCTGTCGCTCTCCCAGCAGCTCTACGAGCGTGGGTTCGACGTGTTCCGGCTCAATTTGCGCGACCACGGCGAGACCCATCACCTGAATCCGGGATTGTTTCATTCCTGCCGCCTGCCCGAGGTCTGCGGCGCCTTGCGCACGCTGCGCCGGCTGACCGGGCGGCCCATACGGCTGGTCGGCTTTTCCCTCGGCGGTAATTTTCTGCTGCGTGCGGCCGCCGAGTCGCGTGCGGCCGATCTCGATGTGCATTCGGTCATTGCCGTTTCCCCGGTGCTCGATCCGCATGCAACCCTGCGGGCGCTCGAGACGGGCTTCCGAGCGTACGCGCTGTACTTCGCGCGCAAGTGGTGGCGCTCGCTGCGCAAGAAGCAGAGCGCGTGGCCGGCCGAGTACGACCTGCGCGAACTGCGCGGCCTGTACGACCTGCGCCGCCTCACCGCCGAGCTGATCCGACGGTACACCGATTTTCCCGGTCTCGACGCGTATCTGAGCGGCTATGCGCTGGTCGGCTCGAGGCTTGCGAGCCTCGATGTTCCGGCGCTGATCATCACGGCGCTCGACGATCCCATCATTCCGGCAGGGGACCTCGCGCGCCTGGCGCGCCCGCCGACGTTGCGCATCGTCGCGACCCGCCGCGGTGGGCATTGCGGATTTCTCGAGCGGCTGACCGGTCCCAGCTGGGCGGAGCGGCGGATTCTCGCCGAGCTGAACGCGGACAGTCCGATACCGGCAAACAGCAACGCTCCCGCCGGCGAATTAGCGTAAGCGTAAGCTCGGGTTATAAACGGTCCGGATCTCCCTTCCGGCGGAGCGCGCACTCCCTATTCCGTCGCAGCGCGCCGACCCGACGGTCATCCGCGGGATGTCGGGCGTACACTGGATTCATGAAACGGACCGCCCTGGCGCGCTCTGCGGTGTATTGCCCTGCCGAACCGGCGGGGCGCGCGCAGGTGCACGCGCGGCGTCTCGCCAACGGCATGCAGGTCATCGTCTGGCCGGTGCATCACATTCCCAATGTGGCGCTCAATCTCTGGGTTCGCGCGGGCAGCCGCAACGAGCGACCGGGAATCACGGGACTGGCGCATTTCTTCGAGCACATGATGTTCAACGGCACGCGCGCGCGCGCGCCGGGGGAGTTTGATCGGCTGATGGAGGCGCAAGGCGGGGCCAACAATGCCTTCACCAGCGACGACGTCACCGTCTACGAGGACTGGTTTCCGGCGAGCGCCCTGGAGCTGGTTCTCGCGCTCGAAGCGGATCGGGTGGCGAACCTGGCCTTCGCGCCCGAGTTGATCGAGAGCGAGCGCGGCGTCGTCGCCTCGGAGCGGCGTCTGCGGGTTGAAGACAACAACCACGGGCTGCTTGCCGAGCAGGTGCAGGCGGCCGCCTTCACCACGCATCCCTACCGGTTTCCGACCATCGGCTGGCCCGAGGACATCCGAGCGTGGCGATTGGAGGATCTGCAGCGCTTCCATCGGACCTACTACGCGCCGAACAACCTGACATTGACGCTGGCCGGAGACGTCGATCCGGACGAAGCGCTAGAGCTGGTGCGCCGGTATTTCGGGCCGATCGCGGCCCAGGCGCCGCCGGCGCCGGTCGCGGAGCGCGAGCCGCCGCAGCTCGCCGAGCGACGCGTGCGCATGCGGCGCAAGGTCCAGACACCGCTGGTGCAGTGCGCCTATAAAGCGCCCGCGGCCGCCGATGAGCGGGCAAGCGCGATTCACCTGCTGATGTCGGTGCTGATGGAGGGCGACGCATCGCGTTTGCACCGCGCGCTGGTCGAGGAGCGGCGCCTCGCGATCGAAGTGGGCGGACATTGGCAGGAAGGCTTCGACCCGGGACTGCTTTGGGTTTCGCTCACGCTGCCGCAGGATACCGACCCGGATCATGCGCTGACCGTTCTCGATGCGCAGCTGGCGCGGGTGATCGCGGAAGGCGTGACCCAGGCCGAGCTCGAACGGGCGCGCAATCTCGCTATGGTGGGATTCTGGAAGCGTCTGGCGACCATCGATGGCAAGGCGCACCTGCTCGGCGAGTACGCCATATTCCACAATCGCTGGGCGGAACTGTTCGATGCGCCGGCGCGGCTTGCGGCCGTGTCTCGCGAGGAGCTGCGTGCCACGGCCGCGACCATATTCGTCGCCAACCGGCGTACCGTGGGCATTCTGGCCAGCAGCGGCGCGACCGCGGGGGCCGGTCGCTGAATGGTGCGCGTGCCGGCGCACGAGCGCCTGGAGCTCGAGAACGGGGCGACGCTGATCCTGCTCCCGCGCCGCGAAGTGCCCCTGGTGGCCTGCCAAGTGCTGCTGCGCGGCGGTGCGGCCGGCGATCCGCCGAGGCTGCCGGGAGTCGCCTCGCTGGTCGCAGCCTTGCTGGAGAAGGGCGCGGGCCGCCGGGATGCGTACGCGTTCGCCGAGGCCGTCGAGGGTGCCGGCGGGAGCTTTACCGCTGCAGCGGCTCCCGAGGCGATCACCGTGCGCAGCCAGTTCATGGCGCGCGACCAGGATCTGATGCTCGAATTGCTCGCCGATGCGTTGCGCACGCCGCGGCTTGCCGCCGAGGAATTCGACCATGTGCGTGACCGACAGATCGAATTCATCAAGGCGGTCAAGGATTCCGAGCCCGCCGAGCTGCTCGACGCGTACGGCCGGGCGCTGCTGTTCGGCAGGCACCCATACGGCCGCGCGGTCCACGGCAGCGAGTCATCCCTGGCCGCCATCACGCCCGCGGACGCGCGCGAGTACTACCGGACGCACTTCGGCGCCGAGCGGCTGCTGCTCGTGCTCGCCGGCGATCTCGACCTGCGCGGAGCCGAGGCTGCCGTGCGCACGGCCTTCTCCACTTGGCCGCGCACGCCCGCATCCCCGCCGCCTTTGGCCTCGCCGCCCGCCGCGCCCGCGCGGCGCATTCTGCTGGTCGACGCGCCGGGCGCGACGCAGAGTCACTTCTGGATCGGCGCGCCGGGTGTGGACAAGCGCTATCCGCGCCGCGCCGCGCTCGATCTGGTGAATACACTGTTCGGCGGACGGTTCACCTCCCTGCTCAACGCCGAGCTGCGTATCAAGTCGGGGCTGTCGTACGGCGCGCGCTCGGGATTCGCACGCGGCAGCGCGGGGGGCGATTTCAGCATCCGTTCGTTTGTCGAGACCCCCAACACAGGCCAGGCCATCCGGCTGGCGCTGCAGGCGCTCGAACGTCTGCGCGACGAGGGGGTGAGCAGCGAGATGCTGCAGTCCGCCCGCGCGTACACGCTTGGTCAGTACGCTCTCGGCCTGGAAACGGCGGCCGATTGGGCCGCCGCGCTCGCGGAAGTCGAGTTTTTCGGGTTGGGTGCGCGCTACATCGACGAATACCCCACGGAGCTCGCGGCGGTGGATCGAGACGCTGCGCGCGCGGTGATCGCCGAGGCGTTTCCCCATCCGCGCAACACCGTGCTGGTTGTAATCGGGGATGCCGATCGCATCGGCGAGCAGCTCGGGGGCTTCGGGCCGATGGTGCGGATGCGGCTCACCGATGCGCAGTTCAGCCTCGAGACTGCGGGAGACGAAGCGTTCCCATGAGGGGGTATGGGGCGCTTCGCCTCCCGCTCCCGTCGGCTTCCCTGCCGCCCAAGCTTCCTCCTGTCCGGTCACGACCGGAGTGGATTCCGGGAGACGGATCGGGCTCGCGAGGCATGAGCACACGTCCGTCTCCCGGACCCGTCCGGTTCACAAGATGCAGCGCAGATTCCGGAAGGCGAGGCGCGCTCATGAGGGGGTATGAGGGGACGCCCCGCCTCCCGGATCCGTCAATTACCGCGTGCGTGCGCCTCCGTCGTGTGCGATTTCATAGCAGCCTCGTTGCGGGCGACGAAGCCGGCCCCCGGCGAGACCGTCATCGCCTTGGCCAGGTCGGCGCGGGCGCCGGCCCGGTCATTGGAGAACCAGCGCATCACGGCGCGGTCCGAGTAGGCGACCGCCAGGCGCCGATTCGGACTGCCGCCGCTCGACTCGGCCCAGGGCGCGGCCTGGAAATGCGGGGCGTCCGCCGTTTGCACCGCGGCGTCGCAAGCGGCTCGCGCCCGCCGCCACTGGCGGGTCATCGCGTAGGCGACGCAGCTGTTGGTGTTGACCGCGGCCGGATCGAGCGCACCGGTTCCATACTCGTGCAGTTGGTGCAGCGCGATCGGATAGCGGCCCGAGAGCAGGTCGCGTCCGCCCGGCGCGCTGGCGTAGACTTTCAGCACGAACGGAGCGGCATGACTGCCGGCGAATGCGACCGAAGACATCGCCAGAGTCACCGCGGTGCACAGCGCCAGAGGCAATGAGCGGCGTTTGCAACTTTGTGGTGACATGCTTCTCTCCCATGTTGGTGGTTCGCGTTTAACGCTCCAGGAGCGTCGGGAGCCACGATACGGGCGTGTTGTCCGGTTCACAAACGAGAAGATTTGTGGTGTTCATGAGCAGTTGTTCATCCGCATGCCGCGGGCTTGTCCGCGAACTGCTCGCGCACCCACGCGGTGATCGCGCACACATCAGGCCGTTCGGCGTCCCTGGATCGATTGACCAGATAGTACGAAACCGCCGTGGACAGCTTGACGGCGAAGATGCGCGCCAGCGTGCCGGAGCGGAACCAAGCCTCGCAATGCGCGGTGGGCACTAGAGCTACGCCAAGGCCGAGCTCGGCGGCGCGCACCACTGCGTGCATGGTGTCAAATTCCAGGACGTTCTTCGGCTCCGGTGCTTCGAGCCCGACCTCCTGCGCCCAACTGCTCCAGGCATCGGGCGAAAGTTTGTGCACGATCAACGCCAACTCGCGGAAGACGCCGCCGCCGAGGCGCGCCACGGTCGGCAGGTGCGCCGGAGAGCATGCCGCAGTCAGCGACAGCGGAAACAGGTGCACGTAATCCATGCCTTGCGGCGGAGCGTCGCGCAGCAGGATCGACACGTCGGCATTGGCCGAATGCAGCGCGGGACGCGGGTCATGCGTGTCGATCCGTATGTCGATCCGCGGATTCCGGTCGCAAAAGGCGCCGAGCCGCGGCAGGAACAGCTCACTGGCGAAGAACGGTGGCAGCTGGATCCGCAACGTGCGCCGCCCGCCGCCGCGGGCGACCTGCGCCACGCTGCGATCGAGCGCCTCGAGCAGCGGTTCGGCTTGCTCGAGCAGTGTGGTGCCGGCTTGTGTCAGCTCGAGCGAGCGGGGCTTGCGCTCGAAGAGGCGCACGCCGAGCGCCGTCTCCAGCTCCTTGATCTGGTGGCTGACCGCCGAAGGCGTCAGGAACAGCTCGTCGGCCGCGAACTTGAAGCTGCAATGGCGCGCGGCTACGCAAAAGATCCTGAGGCTTCGGGTCGGCGGGGGACGGGACAGGCGCATCGGTGCAACAGTAGACACTTCGTGTGTCCGAGAGATAGCAAGCGCCGTGCCAGCGCGACCCGGCGCGAAAATGCTTGCGACACAACGATGTGTGGCCGCTTGTTCCGCGACGACGCACAGATTTGGACCGCGCGGAGCTTTCCTCGCACCAACTCGAGACATCGTGCCCCGGCGGGCGCAGGGGTCGCGCCGCGATCAGGATCCGGAAGCGGCCGCGCCCGCGGCCAGGAACCGGATTTCCTCGAGCGTGCTCGCGCGCCCGAGAATGCGATTGCGGTCCGGAAAACGCCCGAAGCGGGCGACGATCGAATGGTGCCGCTCGGCCAGCGCCTGCACGCCGGCCAGGAAGGGCCGGAATTGCCCCGGACTCTCTTGTAGAAGTCGCCGGAAGGCCGAGAGCGACTCCTCCTGGACGTCGAGCCGCTCGGCATGCTGCAGCGGCATGCACAGGAAGACTCGCTCGATCGGTGAGAGCACCGAGTCCGCGGCCGCCTGAACCGCGGACAGCGCCACCGCGAGCGCTCGCTCATCGGTGGCGAAGGCGCGCGGTGTGCCGCGGAAGGCGCTCCGTGGAAACTGGTCGAGCAGCAGGACCAGCGCCAGACAGCGGCGGGGACTGACCGCCCACGCATCGAGCTCGCCGGCGGCCGCCCGCTGCATCTGGGTGCCGAAGCGCTGGCGGATCATGTCGTCGACCGCCGCCTGCTGCCGCGGTGTGGCGCAGACGCCGAACCAGAGCTTCTGGCGATCGTCGACGGTCTGCAGCGTCAGCGGCGCCGGACCGAACCAGAAGCGGTTGACGTCGAGCGCCTCTTGCGCTGGGCCAGTGCCGCGGCGCGCGCTCACGCCGTCTACTCGCAGAGGCTTTCCAGATAACCTTGAGCGACGGGCGAGAGGCGCTTCAGTGCCAGCGCGCGCGCCTTGGGGGCATCCACGATGTATTCCAGCGGACCGGAGACGAGCATCTGGCGGATGCCCGGGTGCCGGGCCGAGACCCGCGCCATTTTGTTCAGCACGGTGAAGCCGCGGTTGATTTTCCGGCGAGGCGCCCGGTTCTGCTCGATGGTGCGGGCGAGGTACTGGCCGAAGCGTACGTAGAGGAAATAGTCATCATCGCCCACTTGAAAGCGGGCTTCGGCGAAGAAATCGGGAAAATTCTTTTCCAGATACGAATTGACGCTGCAGAGAGCGGGGCGGGGATCGCGATCGGGCGACGCAGTTTGCTGCTTCATTTCGCGGGTCACACCTCCAGAGGGTCCAGACCGCCATCGTTGGACGTCGCGAGCGGCACCACACCCCGCGGCGCGGCGCGAATGGTGCGCGAGAAGGCCGCGCGATGCAAGCGAATTCATGGGAGGGCTGCGCGTGGCGCGCGAATCAGTCGGAGGTTCCTCGATCGCGCCGCCGTCGCGCGCGCGCCATCATCTGAACAGCGAGCGCGACGGCGGCCAGGAAGGTCAGGGTACTGATCGCGAGCGTCAGATTAAGCATCTGTTCCAGCGTCTGATCGCGCACGTGAGCCCACCGATCCGATGTTTGTGTGACCTTGAGATAGGCTATGACGCCGCGGCCCGCTCTGCCGCGGATCGGTACCCTGACGGTGATGGGCACGTTGTGGTCCGCATCGGCCAGCCGGCGGAACAAGAGGGTGAGCATGCCGGCGTGCGGTGCCGGAATGTCCGGCACGATCGGTTGGGTCGCCTGAGCCAGCAGCGCGCCGGAGGGCGAGGTCACCGAAAGACGCAGTCCGGGCCGCAGCAGACGGTGCAGGCGGGCCGGGAGTGTCGCCGAAGCCAGAACCAGACCGCCTCGCGGGCGCAGGTCATGCCGGTTCAACATCCCGTAGACGAACGGGCTCGCCCCGCGGCGCTGGCGATCGTCGATCAGCACGCCGAAGGGTCCGCCGATCATCGATAGCGGCATCACGAACTCGACGTCGTAGCCGCCCGGTTCCAGTTGCAGTGCGCCGACGATGCGTGGATCCAGGATCGCCCGCCGTCGGCCGTATTCCCCTGTGACGACGCGGTCAGCCACCAGGGGTCCGGCACCCTCGAGCGGCAGGAACTCCGCGTGCGACCGCCCCCGCGGTCCACCGAAGCCGATCCAGATGCGGTCGCCCATGGCGGCGCGATCGAGCGGGTTGGCGAGCGGCGTATCGAACACGGGGCGGGGATCCGAGATGCGCAGCAGCACATACAGCATTCGATCGTCGACGCCGGTGAGAATGTCGAAGTGACGTATGCCGCTGCCGTAGCGGCGCCACGGGCGAGCCGGCGGCCAGCCCTCCGGATAGGCGTGGAAGTCGATCGGTGCCGGCAGCGGCACCGGTGTCAGTGTGTAGGGTCCGG
Organism: Pseudomonadota bacterium; assembly: GCA_021797465.1. GTDB lineage: Bacteria > Pseudomonadota > Gammaproteobacteria > Steroidobacterales > Steroidobacteraceae > 13-2-20CM-66-19. The sequence goes on from JAJZZR010000470.1 coordinate 15,375, forward strand.
GGTGCCGCGCTTCGGCCGCGAACCGGTAGATCACCCGCGTACGGCCCGCGAGCGAGGCGGCCAGGGTGTGTGCGAGCGAGCTCAGATCCAGCCGCTCGCCGCGGCGCAGCTCGGCTTCCATCTGGCGCGCGTAACGAACCCCGCCCCAGGGCAGCACCAGGGTCACCAGCGTGAGGAGCAACAGCGAGAGCCAAGGCCGCATCGAATCGTTTCAGCACTCTTTCAGCCGGCACGCTTATAGTGGCGGCACCGCTTCATTCGAGCGTATAGCCACGATCATGAAGATACCCGAGATTTTGATTGTCGAGACCGTTCATCAGCCCGGCAGCCTCGCCAAAGTGCTGCAGGTCATCGCCGAGGCGGGTTTGACCATCCAGCACTTGACCACGGTGCGGCGCGTGGAAGGCAAGACGCTCTGGGAAATCACGCTGGAGATGGACGAGGAGGCCGACCCCGATCTCTACGAGCGCATCGACCAGTTGCCCAATGCCCGTTTCATCGGCAAATCCGATCGGGTATTCAACCGTCATCGCGGCGGCAAGATCCGCACCGTGGCGAGTCTGCCGATCAACACACTGCAGACGCTTCGCGACATCTACACGCCCGGGGTCGCGCGGGTGTGCCTGGCGATTCAGCAGAACCCGCAACTCGCGCACGAGTACACCAGCATCGACAGCACCGTGGCGGTGATCACCAACGGCACGGCGATCCTCGGCCTCGGCAACATCGGGCCGCTGGCCGGCTTGCCGGTGATGGAGGGCAAGGCGGCACTGTTCGCCGATCTGGTGGGGCTCTCGGCCGTGCCCATCCTGCTCGAGCAGACCCAGCCGGAGAAAGTCGTCGAGCTGATCTGCGGCATTCACTTGTCCTTCGGTGCGATCCAGCTCGAGGACTTCGCCGCTCCCGAGTGCTTTGAAATCGAGTCCCGGCTGCGCGAGCGGCTCAACAAGCCGGTCTTGCACGACGACCAGCACGGGACCGCGGTGGTTGCGCTCGCCGCGCTGATCAATGCGGCGCGGCGCGCCCGGCGCAGCCTGCCTGAAAGCACCGTGGGTCAGCTGGGCCTCGGAGCGGCCGGTACGGGCATCGTGCGCCTGCTGCGGGCCTATGGCGTCAATCGGGTGCTGGGCGCGGACCTCAATCCGCAGGCGTTGGCGCGCCTCAAGGCACTCGGGGCCGAAGGAGCGACCCCCGAGTCGATCATGCAGCAGGCCGACATCGTGGTCGCGACCACGGGCGTCAAGGGCCTCATCCGGCCCGAGTGGATCAAGCCGGGGCAGGTGATTCTGGCGCTGTCCAATCCTGATCCGGAGATCGAGCCGAATCTGGCGCGCGAGCATGGTGCGGCTTTCGCCGCCGACGGCAAAGGGATCAACAACGTGTTGGCGTTCCCCGGCCTCTTCAAGGGGGCGCTCGCCGCCAAGGCCACACGCTTCACGGACGCGATGCTCATGGCCGCGGCACAGACGCTGGCGGATCTGGCGGAGGACGACGCGCTCGTGCCCGGCCCGCTGGAAAAGAGCGTTCACGAGCGAGTGGCGGCGGCCGTCCAGGCCGCGGCCTCCTAGCCCGCGATCAGGCCGCAGCCGCTTCGGGGGCCATCAGGCCGCGCAGCTTGCCGAGCGCGGTGGCCTCGATCTGCCGGATGCGCTCAGCCGAAACGCCGTATTCCCCCGCCAGCTCGTGCAGCGTGGCCTTGTCCTCACGGATCCAGCGGCGCTCGACGATGTCGCGGCTGCGCGTGTCGAGCCGTTCGAGGGCGTTGTGCAGGCGGGACGCGGAATCGAGCTCCCATTCCGCCTCCTCGACCTGATCGGCTGGGTCGGCATCGGGAGACGGCAGGTATGCGGCCGGGCTGTAGGCTTCCTCTTCGTCCGCGTCAGGTGCCGGGTCGAACGCCAGGTCGTGCGCCGCCAGGCGCTTCTCCATCTCGGTGACCTCGCTCGTGCTGACGCCGAGGTCGCGCGCCACGGCCGCAGTTTCTTCCACGCTGAGCCACGCGAGGTTCTTCTTCAGGCGGCGCAGATTGAAGAACAGCTTGCGCTGGGCTTTGGTGGTGGCGATTTTCACCAAGCGCCAATTGCGCAGAACGTACTCATGGATCTCCGCCCGAATCCAGTGGACGGCAAAGGACACCAGGCGCACGTTCAGCGTCGGGTCGAAGCGCTTGACCGCTTTCATCAAGCCGACGTTGCCTTCCTGGATCAGGTCGCTGAAGGGCAGTCCATAGCCGCGATAGCCTCGGGCGATGTGCACCACGAAGCGCAAGTGCGACAGAACGAGCTTGCGCGCGGCATCGAGATCGCCATGGTCTCGAAAGCGCTCGGCGAGCGCGCGCTCAGCCTCGCGATCGAGGACGGGAATGCGGCTCACCCGCTCGACATACGACTCAACGCTGCCAATCGGGCCGACGACCGCGAGGTCGCAGGGGCGAGCGATCAATGCGGTGCTTGTGGACATCAATGCTCCCATTTGCTGTGATGAAATTTTAGCACTCGATCCCTTTGAGTGCTAATCCGGGCCTACGTTCCCTGGCCCGCTTCACAACGGAAAAGCTTAAGACCCCGGTAGTCGTGACGCTTCACAACCTTTATCGTGATCTTGACAATCTGGGTTCCTACCCGTGATGCCGACTTTCGGGACGCCGAGTGGCCGGCTACGCTGGCGGACATGCCTGAGCTTCCCGAAGTCGAGACCACGCGTCGCGGTATCGCGCCGTACGTGACCGGGCGCACGATCGTGGCTCTCGATCTGTACGAGCGGCGGCTGCGCTGGCCGGTCCCCCGCTCGCTTGCGTTGCGGCTCCAGGGCCAGCGTATCGTGGGGACGGATCGGCGCGCCAAATACCTGCTCATCATGCTGGAGCGCGGCACAGTGATCGTGCATCTGGGCATGTCGGGCTCGTTGCGGGTCCTGTCCGGCGACACGCCCCGCATGCGCCACGATCAGTACGACGTGCGGCTGGACTCCGGCCAGGTTCTGCGCTTCAACGACCCGCGCCGCTTCGGCAGTCTGCACTTCACGGAAGGTGACCCCGGACGCCATCGGTTGCTCAGGGATCTGGCGCCCGAGCCGTTCGATCCCCGGTTCGATGCGGACTATCTCTGGGGCATCGCGCGGGGCCGGCGGCTGGCGATCAAGCTGTTGCTGATGAATAGCCATCTGGTCGTCGGCGTCGGGAACATCTACGCCAACGAGGCGCTGTTCCGGGCCCGCGTGCGCCCAGGCCGCGCCGCGGGCCGGCTTTCACGGGTCGAGGCGAGGCGCCTCGTTGCCGCCATTCGCGCCGTTCTCGCACAGGCGATCCGTGCGGGCGGGACGACACTGCGCGATTACGTCGGGGCCGACGGAGCCCCGGGGTACTTCCGCCAGAAACTATTCGTCTATGAGCGCGCCGGCGCGCCGTGCCGTCTTTGCGGTACACCGATTCGACGCAGTACGCAGCAGGGCCGCTCCACGTATTTCTGCCCGTCGTGCCAGCGGTGAGGACGCTATGTCTCGCGGCGCTTCTTGAGCTCTTCTTCGACGATGGGATGGACGAACTCGCTGACGTCACCGCCGAGCACCGCGATCTCGCGGACCAGCGTCGATGAGATGAACGTGAACTGTTCCTGCGGCGTCAGGAAAACCGTCTCGATGTCACGCTCGAGGTGGCGGCTCATGTTCGCGAGCTGGAACTCGAACTCGAAGTCCGATACCGCGCGCAGCCCGCGCACGATGACCTGCGCTCCCTGTTTGCGCGCGAACTCGACCGTCAGGCCCGAATAACCGAGTACCTGGACGTTCGGCAGATCGCTGAGCACGCGGCGCGCTAGGTCCACGCGCATGTCCAGCGAGAACATCGGCGCCTTGTTGGGATTGGCCGCGATCGCGACGATCACCCGCTCGAATATGCTGGCGGCGCGGCGCACCAGGTCCTGGTGGCCGTTGGTGATCGGATCGAAGGTCCCCGGGTAGACGGCATAACGGTTCATTCAGCGGCATTCCCCGTGTGTCGCAGATACAGATGATACCCGACCTGCCCCGAGCGCTTGCTGCGCGCGCGCGCCCAGACCTTCGGTACCGGCGGGATATCGGCGGCGGGACATTCGACATAAATGCGCGCTCCGGGCGCGAGCCAGCCGCCTTCCTCGAGCCGTGCCGTCACGGCAGCCAGCATCCCGGAGCCGAACGGCGGATCCAGGAAGACGATGTCGAACGGGTGGCCCGCCGAGGCGAGGAACGCATGCGCGTCGGCGGCCACCACGCGCCAGTTGCAGCGTCGTTCGCGATCCCACTGTGCCAGGCACGCCTCGATGGCGCGTGCCGCGGTTCGTTCATGCTCGACGAAAGTGACGTGCCGAGCTCCACGGGAAAGCGCTTCGAGCCCAAGCGCCCCGCTGCCGGCGAACAGATCGAGGCAGCGTGCGTCCACGACCGCGCTGGCGAGCCAGTCGAAGAGCGTCTCGCGGACACGGTCGGGCGTCGGACGAATGGCCGGTGATGGCGGGAATCGCAGCCGCCGGCCGCGCCACGCGCCGCTGATGATGCGCAGGACGCGCTCGGCGCCGCCGCGCCGGTGCGTTTGGGACGGGCCGCTCACGCGATCTTTCGAGCCAGTGAACCAGAGCGCTACGATACACTAGCGCCCGCTCATGTTCGGACGCGAATCCAAAGACGACGCGCCAAAGGGTGCGCAGCGCCAGGGCTTTCTCAAGCGCCTGACCCAGCGCCTCGGGCGTGGCGGCCGGCTCACGTTTGATCTGCCCAGCCTGTTCCGTGGCCGCAAGATCGACGCCGAGCTTCTCGAGGAGCTCGAGACGCGGCTGCTCAGCGCCGACGTGGGCGTCGAGGCGACACAGTCCATTCTCGCCGGGCTCAACAAGCGTCTGGCTCGCAGGGAGCTGGCCGACGCCGAGGCGCTGATTGCGGCGGTGCGCACGGCCGTGGAAGAGATATTGGCGCCGTGCGCGCGGCCATTGGCGATCGATCCGCAGCGCAAGCCGTTCACCATTCTGGTCGTCGGGGTGAACGGCTCGGGCAAGACCACGACGATCGGAAAGCTGGCCCGTCGCTTGCGCGAGGAAGGCCGTAGTGTGCTGCTCGCGGCCGGAGACACCTTCCGCGCGGCAGCCATCGAGCAGCTGACGGTCTGGGCCGAGCGCAGCGGCTCGAGCTGCGTGGCGCAACACGCGGGCGCCGATCCGGCGGCGGTGGTGTTCGATGCACTGCAATCGGCGCGGGCGCGCGGCGTCGATGTGATGATCGCCGATACCGCCGGCCGCCTGCACAGTCAGTCGCATCTGATGCAGGAGTTGAAGAAAGTCAAACGCGTGCTGCAGCGCGGCGATCCGGCCGCGCCGGACGAGGTTCTCCTGGTGCTGGATGCGAACCAGGGACAAAATGCTCTGGCGCAGGCGGTGCAGTTTCATGAGGCCGTGGGTGTCACCGGGCTCGCAATCACCAAGCTCGACGGAACCGCCAAGGGCGGGATCGTGATCGCGATCGCGCGCCGGCTGGGCTTGCCCATCCGCTTCATCGGCATCGGCGAGCAACCGGAGGATTTCGGCGAATTCGATGCGCGAGCCTTCGCGTCCGCGCTGGTCTCGGAACCGCGCGAGCCCACCGGGCAGGAGGGCGGATGATCCGGCTCGAGCGGGTCAGTAAGCGCTATCCCAACGGCCGCGAGGCGCTCACCAACGTGAGCTTCTTCGTCGACCGCGGGGAGCTGCTGTTCATCACCGGCCGCTCCGGAGCGGGCAAGAGCACTCTGCTGAAGGTGATTGCGCTGCTCGAGCGCCCGACGCGCGGCACCGTGAGCATCAACGGCCGGAACACCGGCGCGCTCAGCGCGCGGCACGTCCCGGCGTTTCGTCGCCAGCTGGGCATGGTCTTCCAGGATCACAAGCTGCTGGCGGACCGGCCGGTGTTCGACAACGTCGCACTGCCGCTGGTGGTGGCGGGAACGCCGTTCAAGGACATCGACAAGCGCGTGCGCGCGGCGCTCGATCAAGTGGGCCTGCTCGGCAAGGAGCGCATGCTGCCCATGGAACTGTCGGTCGGCGAGCAGCAGCGCGTGGGGATTGCGCGCGCGGTGGTCGGCAAACCGCCGCTGATCGTGGCCGATGAGCCCACCGGCAATCTCGATCCGGATCTGGCGCTGGAAGTGATGCGCCTGTTCAGACGGTTCAGTGAAGTCGGCGTGACCGTGCTCGTGGCCACGCACGATGTGCACATCGTGCGTGAGTTCGGTAGCCGCGAGATCATCCTGACCAGCGGTGAGGTCACCGGCGGCAGCGCCGACCCGCTGCCGTCGCTGGTTGCGAGCCGCTGAGCGGCGGGCGCTTCGACGTGTTTAACAGTCGGCAAATGCAAGCACTGCTCGGCGCCCTGGGCCGCCTGGCGCGGGCGCCCCTGGCCACGATGCTCACGCTGCTGGTGATCGGGCTTGCATTGGCGCTGCCGGCCGCGCTGGGATTGCTCGTGCGCAATGCCGAGTCGGCGACCGGCGGCTTCGGCCGCGCGGTCGATATGACGGTTTATCTCAAGAATGGCGTGACGTTAAAGCGCGCGCAGCAGCTTGCCACGGTCGCCAGGTCCCGGCCCGGCGTGGCCAGCGTGACGGTCATCTCCGCGGCCGAAGGGTTGCGCCAGTTCCGCAAGTATTCGGGTTTCGGCGCGGCGCTCGCTGCGCTCAAGAGCAATCCGTTGCCCGATGTGCTGCGCGTCGTGCCACGGTCCCGTGCCAGCGGTCCTTTGGCGCTCGAGGCGCTGCGGCGCACGTTCGCGGCCTGGCCCGAGGTGGATATGGTCCAGCTCGACACTCAGTGGGTCATGCGGTTCAACGCCATCATCGCGGTGGTGCGGCGGCTCGTATTGCTCGCGGCGGCCCTGCTCGGCGTCG
>JAJZZR010000255.1 GCA_021797465.1 Pseudomonadota bacterium
CAGAAAGGCGGTCCAGCTCGCGGCCACGCCAGAGCGGTGTCAGCGCCAGTCTCCGGCAGGGCGGTCGCTCGCCTCGATCATCCAAGGATCTGCGCGCGAACTCCCCTGCGCGTCAGGAGGGGCGTTGGGCGGCAGGCGCCGGCTGCGACGGCGATGCCGAAGGACTTGGCGAGCACCAGCAGGGTCGTCATGCCGCCGGCGGATGAGGAGTACAGCAACACCGTCACAAGCGCGCCCGCCGTCAACACACACAGCGGGTCGGTGCAGGTCGATTCCAGGTTCAGAACGTCGGCAATGCGCTCATCGGTCTTCGAGGTGCTCATCGCCGGCAGAGTGATGATCGTGCTCGAGCCGCGACTGTCGGCCGATGAGCTTCGCGAGCTCCGTCAGCGACTCAGCCACCGCCGGCAGCACATCGTCGAACGAGATCAGGCCAATGAGCTTGCCGCGCGCGTCGACAACCGGCGCCCGGCGCACGCCCCTGTGCCTGAGGCGGTTGATGCCTTGTGCAAGCGAGCACGACTCCTCGAGCACGAGCGGATTGACAGTCATGGCCTCCCCGATGGTCAGCGAGAAAACATCGGCGCGGCGGGTCATCTCGGCGCGCACCACATCGCGGTCGGTCACGATGCCGGCCGGCCGCCCCGCTGCGGCGCCCCGGCCGACCACGACCACCGCGCCGACGTGCCGCCGGTGCATCTCGCGCACGGCCTCGAGCAGCGGCGCGTCGCTCGAAACACAATACGCCTCGCGCGTACACAGATCGCCAATCCGCATGACAGGCCTCCACAAAGATCACTCTTGCACCCGCGCGTCAATCGACCTATCCGCACTGGTACGTATGGCGCACCCACGCGCCTCGTGCCCCAATGTTCACTGAGGTCCGTGACATGAGCATCGGTCAAATCTGCACCCGCGGGGCCGTCACCGTCCCAATCGGCGCCTCGCTCGAGGAAGCGGCGGCCAAGATGCTGGAACTTGGCGTCGGCGCGGTCATTGTGACCAATGGCAGCTTCGGTGAGCCGGCGGTTGCCGGCATCCTCACCGACCGCGACATCGTGCGGGCCCGTCTCGGGCATTCCGGGGCGCTGAGCGCGATAAGCGTGTCCGTCGCCATGACGCGCGATCCGCTCGTATTCGACGAGGACGAGACCTTGACCAACGCCCTGCGCGCGCTGCGCGCCCGCGACGTGCGCCGCGCGCCGGTTCTGGGGCGCGACGGGCGTCTCATCGGACTCGTCTCGAGCGACGATCTGCTGGCCGAGATCGCCGCCGAGCTCGGGGCGCTCGCGCAAGTAGTCGAGCGTCAAGGGCGCGGCCGGGAGCGCTGAGCGCGCCGGCCCGGGACGCGGCGCTGGCCGATGGCGCCCGTTCGATAGAGCCGAGAATCAAGAATTCCCCACAGTGCGCATACGTGTTCCCCGGCATCGTAGCCGGCGCACCGCGCCTATCATGGCGATTGTCGAAATCGCAGCCATTTCGCCGGTCAGTTTAGTGCGACCGGGAGAAACCCCGCTACCCGCCGCAACCGTACGCCTGGGCCTCCTAGAGGTCCGGAGCCAAGGCCTGGCGCATGAATGTGAGCCTGAAGAACGAATCCGATGCGGAGCTGGCCGAAGCGCTGGTGACGAATGCCTTTGGCGACATGCCGAGCGAGCAATGGCTGAGCGCGCTGCTCTCGGCGCTGCCCACGCCGGCGGCGATTCTCGATGAGGCATTGGGCGTCCTGGCAGCCAATGCGCCCCTGTGTGCTCTGCTGAAGCGCTCGGTCGACGGACCGGCGGACACACACTGTCTGACGCTGCTCGGCGTGGAGGGCTGGGACAGCGACCCGGAGCTGCGCCAGCTGCCACTTGAAGTCGGCCGTAGCCTCACCCGGTCTGTGCGGATACGCGGTTCGAACGGATGCCCGGCTTTGGCCCAGGTCACACTGGCGCGCCTCGCGGCTCCCGTCGAACAGCCGTTGCATCTGCTCACGCTGCGCATGACGCGCAAGGCGAGGCACGCGCCACGCACCCTGAAACCGATCGCCCACGGCGCGAAGACTTCACTGCGATCGCGATCCGTGACCAATCTGTCCGGGCGATCACTGCCTCTCTTGCTGGTGCTGCCGGCGGCGCAACGCGACAGCGGCGCTCAACGCCTGTTGGAGCGGGTCACGGCAGCCATTCGCCGCGATCTGCGCGCCGGTTCCGTCCACACCTATATCGTACCAGTGCCGTATGCGCTGCTGGAGGACACCGGGCGCGCAGCGGCGTTTCTGGCCGCCTGTCGCAAACTGCGCGAGGCCGTGCGCGAGCGTCTGATCTTGATGCTCGATGAGCCGCCCCCGGATCTGGCGCACGAGCGGCTGGTCGCGATGCTCGATTCGCTGCGCCCCCTCGCGCAGAAACTCGCGCTGTCCCTCGGATCTCTCGCCGCGCTCTCGCTGCGGCTCGAGACTCTGGGGCTGGGTCTGCTGGCGCTGCCGGCCGCCGGTCTCGCCGACGGCTTCCGCACCGATCCGCTCCAGGTGCGCCGGCGATGCGATGCGTTGCGCGCCGCCGGCATCGCCCTGCTCAGCCGCGAGTGCGCCACGGAGGCCGACACGGAATTTGCGCGCCGGCTGCACTTGGACTTCCTGTGCCATTGCGGTGATCCGCGACGCTTGCCCCGGTCACGGCTCTTCGCGCTCTCGGGTGTCGAAGAATGCAGTGATCGCGTACCGGCCCTGCCGCATAGCGCAATCATCGAGGCCACCGACAGCGGCATCGTGTATGTCGATGCGACGCACCCGGATCAGCCGATCGTGCGCGTCAACCCTGCGCTGCTGGCGATCACCGGATACGCTGAGCACGAAGTGCTCGGGCGAAACTGTCGTTTCCTCCAAGGACCGGACACCGACCCCGCGGCCGTGGCACGGATCGGCGCGGCCCTGCGCTCGGGCGAGCCGGTGCGCTGCGAGCTGGTCAATTACCGCAAGGACGGTACACCGTTCTGGAATCAGGTGGCCATCTCCCCAGTGCGCGACACCGACGGACGGATCATCGCCTTCGCCGGCACGCTGACCGACGTCACTCTGCGGCGCAAGACGCTAGAGGCGCACGATCAATTCGTGCAGATGCTCGATGGGATCGCCGACACCGTACCCGGCTTCATCTACCAGCTCACCCGCTACGCCGACGGACGCCTGGCGTTTACCTACCTCGGGCGCTCGGCGGCGAGCTTGTTCGGCTTCGACCCCGACGCGCCCCTCGACCCGCTCGAGCTGCTCGCCCTGACGCTGCCGCCGGACCGCCGACGAGTGATGCAGAGCTTGCGACGCTCCGCCGAAACGCTCTCCAGCGTCGATCTGGAGTTCGCCATCGACAGGCCCGACGGCGAG
>JAJZZR010000245.1 GCA_021797465.1 Pseudomonadota bacterium
ATCGAGGGATCCGCCACGCCATGACCACCCTCAAAACCAGCGAGGCCGCGAGCGTGCAGTTCCCCATGGTCAAGCATGCCGGGGAGATCGGCTGGGAACCGCTCACGCCCTTCGAGGCACTGACGCGGCGCGGCGACGAATCCTCCAGCCTGTTCCGTGGCGTACTAGAGCGGAAGATCCTCGAATTCAACCCGTGGGTCTCAAAGGACGCGGCGCGCTCCATCGTCGAGACACTGGACGCCCTACCGGCCACCATCGACGGCAACCACGAATTGCTAGTTTGGCTGCGCGGCGAGCGGCAGTGGTACGACGAGACCGAGAAGCGCCACCGTCGCGTCCAGCTCGTCGATTTCGAGCAGGTCGACGCGAACACCTTTCACGTCACCTGGGAGTGGAAGATCAAGCCGCCGGCGCGCAAGGGCAACCGCGCGGACGTGATGTTCGTCGTCAACGGTTTGCCTGTGTGTATCGTCGAGCACAAGAACCCGAAGGACGGCGACGCCATCGAGCGGGGCATCAAGCAACTGCGCCGCTACGAGCTGGAGACACCGGAACTACTGGCCGCGCCGCAGCTCTTCAATGTGACCCACCTGCTCGATTACTGGTACGGCGTGACCTGGAACGTCAACCGGCGCGACATGGCGCGTTGGAAGCAGATGCCGGAGGAGAGCTACCGCTTCGCGGTGCAGTCGTTCTTCGAGCGCACCGATTTCCTGCGCACGCTGGAGCACTGGATCCTGTTCTACGTGCAGGACGGCGAGACCCGGAAATCCGTTCTGCGCCAGCACCAGCGGCGCGCCATAGACGCCATCCTCGGCCGCTGCCTGGACACCGACAAGACCCGCGGGCTGATCTGGCATACCCAGGGCTCGGGCAAGACCTTCACGCTGTTGACGGCCGCGCGGCAAATCCTTGAGGACAAGACCCGATTCTCCAATGCGACGGTCATCCTGGTGGTGGACCGCACTGAGCTGGAAGGCCAGCTCAAGGGCTGGGTCGAGCGCCTGTTGGGCGAGATGCAACAACAGGACATCGCCGTCAAGAGAGCTAACACCAAGGCGGAGCTTCAGGCGCTGCTGGATGCCGACTTCCGGGGGCTGATCATCTCGATGATCCACAAGTTCGAGGCGATCCGGAAGGACAGCTGCACTCGGGACAACATCTACGTCTTCATCGACGAGGCGCATCGCTCGGTGGCCAAGGACCTAGGCACCTACCTGATGGCAGCCGTGCCCAAGGCCACCATCATCGGCTTTACCGGCACGCCGATCGCCCGCACCGCTCAGGGCGAGGGTACGTTCAAGATCTTCGGCGCGCAGGACGAGCTGGGCTACCTCGACAAATACTCGATCGCGGAGTCCATCGCCGACGAGACGACGCTACCCATCAAGCACGCGATGGCCCCGTCCACGATGACGGTGCCGGTGGATCGGCTCGACAAGGAGTTCTTTGCGCTGGCCGACAGCGAAGGCGTCACCGACGTCGAGGAGCTCAACAAGGTGCTGGATCGCGCGGTGGGACTGAGGACCTTCCTCACAGCAGACGACCGCATCGAGAAAGTAGCCGCTTTCGTCGCAGAGCACTTCAAGGAGAGCGTCCTGCCGCTGGGCTACAAGGCTTTCCTCGTCGCGGTCAACCGCGAGGCCTGCGCCAAATACAAGAAGGCGCTGGACAAGCTGCTGCCGCCGGAGTGGTCGGTGCCGGTCTACACGGAGAACGCGGCCGACGCCATCGACCGGCCCCTGGTGGCGGAGCTCCAACTCTCCCCCGAGCGGGAAGAGGACGTGCGACTGCTGTTCAAGAAGCCCGCCGAGGATCCCAAGATCCTCATCGTCACGGACAAGCTGCTCACCGGCTACGACGCGCCGCTGCTCTATTGTCTGTACCTCGACAAGCCAATGCGCGACCACGTGCTGCTGCAGGCAATTGCGCGCGTCAATCGCCCCTACGTCGATACCAACGGGGTGCGGAAGCGGGTCGGCCTGGTGGTGGACTTTGTCGGCGTGCTGCGCGAGCTCAAAAAGGCCCTGCAGTTCGACTCCAGCGATGTGAGCGGGGTGATCGAGGACCTCGATGTCCTGCTCCAGGACTTCCAAAAGAAGATCGCCCAGGCCGAGACAGATTACCTCGACGCCGGTGAGGGCGGCAGCGCCGACGAGCGCCTGGAAAGGCTCGTCTATGGTTGCTTCCTTGCGCCCGAAGCCAGAAAGGCCTTCTTCGAGGCGTACAAGGAGATCGAGGCGCTGTGGGAGATCCTGTCGCCCTCAACCGAGCTACGCGACCACATCCCGACCTACAAGCACCTGAGCCAGCTCTACGCGGCCGTTCGCAACGCCTACGCCGACAAAGTGGGCTTCGTGGCCGACCTCGCCTACAAGACCCGACGGCTGATCGAAGGCAGCGCGACACAGGAGGGCTTGGGGCGGCTGACCAAGAGCGTCACCTTCGACGTCAAGACGCTGGAATCGCTGCGCGGCGAGAAGGGATCCGACGAAGGCAAGGTGTTCAACCTCGTGCGCGGCCTACAACAGGAGATCGACGAGGATCCCGCGACCGCTCCGGTACTGCAGCCCTTGAAGGACCGCACGGAACGTATCCTGAAGGACCTCGAGGAACGCAAGACCACGGGTCTCGCCGCGATGGACCTGTTGGCCCAACTCGCGGCCGAGAAGGAGGCAGCGCTCAAGACGGCCCGCGAGAGCGGCCTGGCGGCACGCGCCTTTGCGATCTATTGGACGTTGCGCGGCGATGCCGGGTTGCAAGGGGCCGGCATCGATGCCATGGAAATCGCTAGGGAGGCCGAGGCTTTGCTCGGACGCTTCCCGAACGCAGCAGTCAATCCCGACGAGCAACGTCGCTTCCGTGCCGCACTCTACAAACCGCTCCTCGCGCTGTCCCAGGACGAGCGCGCCCGGGTCGTCGACCTGGTGGTCAAGTTGCTGCTGGCGGAGGGTGACTAATGAACGCCGGCGGTGCCGCGTATCGGGACTCGGGGACAAGGAGGCGTGCGCAGCCCCGAAAAGGTTCGCTATACCCGGCCCAGGAGCTCAAGCGCCGCGCCATGGCCTGGGCAGTGACGCTGCGGGTGAATCCTAAGGTGATCCGAGTGCAGGGGATGCGCAGGAAGTGGGGCTCCTGCTCTTCAGCGGGGACCATCACTCTCGCATCGGATCTCGTCGACAAGGATGAGCGCTTCCAGGATCATGTCATCGTGCACGAGCTCCTGCATTTGCGCTTCTCGACTCACGGGAAGATGTTCAAGGCGCTGATGAGCGCGCATGTGCCGGGGTGGCGTCGCTGGGAAGTGGCGCGGCGCGGCAACACCGACTGAACAAGCGTGCGCCGGCTCTCGTACA
>JAJZZR010000558.1 GCA_021797465.1 Pseudomonadota bacterium
GCGGCCGTGATCATGGGCGTTGGCATGGCGCTGCTCTATCCGAACCTCATCGCTGCGATGTCGGATCAGGCAGCGCCGTTGATCCGTGGCAAGGCTCTCGGGACCTACCGCTACTGGCGCGACACCGGCTACGCGCTTGGCGCCCTGTTGCTCGGCCTCATCGCCCAATTTTCCCAGGCAACCCTTCCAACGCTCTGGATCACGGCGATCCTCGTGGCCGGATCAGGCGTCTGGCTGAAGCGGGCTCTCCCTCGTACATGACCTGGGTCAGAACTCGACAGGCAGGACAGTAGAATGCGCCGATCGTTCGATATCATTGCGTGAATGCGCGCATATCTCCATCTGGAAATGGAGGATCGACTCTGCAGCCGGCGATCATAATCGCCGGCTCTGGAACCAGCCCGCCGGCTACCGCGCCTCACCCGGCGCAGCAGGAGAGTTGCTTGACGTCCTTGGTAAAAGTCTGAGCAGCCAGCTTTAAGCCCTCAACCATGGTGAGGTAGGGGAACAACTGGTCGGCAAGTTCGGACACCTTCATCCGGTTCCGGATTGCCAGAGCCGCAGTCTGGATCAGTTCGCCGGCTTCGGGTGCCACTGCCTGTACGCCGATGAGCCGGCCCGAACCGGCTTCCGCGACCAGCTTGATGAAGCCCCGTGTATCGAAATTCACCAACGCACGCGGCACATGATCGAGCGTCAGGATGCGGCTATCGATCTCGATTTCGTCACGCTGCGCGGCGGCTTCGCTGTAGCCGACGGTTGCCACCTGCGGATCGGTGAACATCACCGCCGGCATCGTCGTAAGATCGAGCGCCGCGTTGCCGCCGGTCATGTTGATCGCCGCCCGTGTGCCCGCCGCGGCCGCCACATAGACGAATTGCGGCTGGTCGGTGCAATCTCCAGCCGCATATATGTCCTGCGCGCTGGTCCGCATGCCCTGGTCTGTGACGATCGTACCGCTAGCGTTCACGGCGACATCAGCCGAGCCGAGGTTCAGATCCCGGGTGTTCGGCGCACGGCCGGTCGCGACGAGCAGCCTATCAGCATGGTATTCGCCTTGCCCGGTCGTGACGATGAATTCGTCATTCTGGTAGTCGATCCGGCTGGCTTGGGTATGGTCAAGGACTTCGATCCCCTCGGCGCGGAAGGCGGCAGTAACGGTCTCGCCGATCAGTGAGTCCTCATGGAAAAGCAGCGTGTGACGCGCCAGGATCGTCACCTTGCTGCCCAGCCGGGCGAAGGCTTGCGCGAGTTCAACCGCGACTACCGAGGAACCGATGACTGCCAGCCGCTCGGGAATATGTTCGCTCGCCAGCGCCTCGGTTGACGTCCAGTACGGCGCATCCTTCAGACCGGGGATCGGCGGTATGGCGGGGCTGGCCCCAGTCGCGATCAGGCAGCGGTTGAACGAAACGGTTTGCGTGCTTCCATCGGCCAGGCTCACGGTCAGCGTCTGTCCGGACTCAAACCTCGCCGCGCCGCGCAGAACAGTGATTGACGGATTTGCGGCCAGAATGTCTTCGTATTTTGCATGGCGGAGTTCCTCGACCCTGCCCTGTTGCTGCGCGAGCAGCCGGTCGCGGAGAATAACCGGCGTGGCCGCGCCAATGCCGCCATCGAACGGACTCTCCCGGCGCAAATGAGCGACATGGGCGGCGCGAATCATGATCTTGGAGGGCACGCAACCGACATTGCCGCAGGTGCCCCCGATGATGCCGCGCTCGATCAACGTCACGCGCGCGCCCTGTTCGACCGCCTTCAGCGCGCCGGCCATCGCCGCACCGCCACTGCCGATCACCGCAACGTGGAGGCTGCCGAAGCCTCGGGGCATGGAACAGTCGCGATCTTCGGCCAAGCGTTGTGACCCGCTGAAAGGGCCGATACTTGTCGGATGTGTTTGGGGGTCGTCGCGTCTTGCCTCGTAACCGAGGGCCGCTACGGCTGCGAGCAGATCCGCGTTTGGCGTGTCGGCCGCAGCGGCGACCTTGGCGATGCCTTGTTGCCAGGACACGTCGGCCGACATCACGCCGGGCACTTTCTCCAGGGCAGACTTTACATGGCTTGCGCAGGACTCGCAGGTCATGCCGACAATTTCCAAAGTGGTCATGGTCTCGGTTTCCAAGTCTCTAGCATACGTAACGACACGTCGGCTCGCGCTCATAAGTCGCTGGCTCCCGGCGTCATGATTCCCGCCGAGAACGGCGCGGTTCAGCTCTTGGTCGGCTTCGCAATTTGGGACGGATAGCCGCGGTCGGTGACGGCTCTAATCAGCGCCGCCGGCGTGATCTTCGCAGGATCGTAGGTCACCCTCGCCGTGACGTCGGCCTTGCCGTTCGGCTGGCTGACCGCAACAGACTCCACACCTGGCACGTGGGCAAGAGTGCTTTTGACGATCGGGCCGCACAGCACACAGCCTGCGTGATGCACGTCCAGAACCACGGTGCTGTCGGCCGCACGAGCGGCGCCGGGAGCCACGAGCAAGCCTATGGCAAGAACGGGCGCAAGAAGATGTTTCGGCATGACAAACTCCATGGCGTGCGATCAGAACGCGATCGCGCTGATGATGTAGGGGAAGGTGACGGCGACGATGACCAGGATGCCAGCCGTCCACAGAACGATCGTCGCGATCCGGTCGGCTTTCGGAGTGCTGCAATAACCATCCGCGCAGGCGACCTTTGCCTTGCGGCGTAACCGCCACGCCCCCAAGCCGATAAAGCCAAGCGCAACCGCCGCGAAGATCGGCTGGTAGGGTTCGAGGACGGTCAGATTTCCGAGCCAGGCACCGCTGACGCCGAGGGTAAAAAACAGGAACGGGATCACGCAGCACGAGGCTGCACCGAGCGCTGCCATGATCCCGCCGATCGACAGCAGCCGGGCTGTCGTCTCGCGATCATCCCCTCGGCTCCGACTCGTCGGATCGTGGAGGTTGACGTTCTGGTCCATGGCGAATGTCCATCTTGGTCGAACTGTTTCGCCGCCCTAAATAGGACCTGTAGTAACTACAGGATCAAGCGGAAATTGCACCATGCGCCATGAGGTCTCCGGGAAGGCTGATTTCCAGATCACGATCGGAGTTCTCGCCCGCCGGACCGGCTGCAATATCGAGACTGTCCGCTTCTACGAGAAGATCGGCGTCCTACCGAAACCGCGGCGAACCGAAAGCGGGCGTCGGGTCTATGGTGAACATCTTGTCCGGCGCCTGACCTTCATTCGCCGCGCCCGTGAACTTGGCTTCACTCTGGATGAGGTCCGCGCCTTGCTTAGGCTCGCCGATGCGCGCGACGTGCCCTGTTCCGAGGTCAAGGATATGGCGATCGAGCATCGTGAAGATATCCAGGCAAGAATCGCC
>JAJZZR010000410.1 GCA_021797465.1 Pseudomonadota bacterium
GCTCCGGGCGCGGGAGACGCTCAGCGTCTGGGCGCTGCGGAAGCGAGTGCCGCTGGTGCTCAACAGTGCCGGAGAGTCCGGCGCGGCGGTACCGCACTGTAAGATTTTGCTCGTTCCTCTCTGCGCCGAAAGCGGTCGGCTGATCGGCGTGTTGGCATTTTTCAGGACTCCGGGCGCGGGTGACTACGGCCGGCGGCATAGTTTTCTGGGCGCGCAGCTCGGCCGAGTGGCGCTCGCGGCGGTCGAGGCGCAGTTCGATGCGCTGACGGGTCTGTTGACGCGCGAAGCGCTGGAGCAGAGCCACGCATGTGTCGAAACCGAGCGTCCGGACGTCGACCAGAGCGTGCTGTATTTGGACGTCGATCAGACGCATGTCGTCAACGATCTCTACGGCTTCGAAATCGGCAATGAGATGCTGGTGAAGGTGGCCAACGTGCTCGCCCCGCCGCGCTTGCCGGCGAGGGCGCTGGCGGCGCGCATCTCCGCGGACCGCTTCGCGGTCCTTCTGCCCAATACCGACACAACCGGCGCCGCGGCGCTCGCCGAGCGGCTGCAGGAGTCGATTCGCGGCCTGACCATCGGACCGCTCGACGACCCGATCGAAGTGTCCGCCAGCTGCGGCGTCGCGCCGCTGCTGACGATGCCGCAGGGGCTGGCGCGGGCGCTCGCGGCGGCGGAATTCGCCTGCAAGACGGCCAAGCACGGCGGCCGCGACCGGTTGAAGATCGACAGTTGCGATGACGGAACCATGTTACGCGGACATGTCGATGCGGTGACCGTCGGACAGCTGCGCGCGGCGTTGAAAGCCGATCAATTGCTGCTGTACGCCCAGCAGATCGTGCCGTTGCGCGATGCGGCGCTGCCGGGCGGCTACGAGGTGCTGCTGCGCCTGAACGATCCGTCCGAGGGTGTCGTGCTGCCGGGTACGCTGGTTCAGGTGGCGCACCGCTACCAGCTGCTGCCCATGATCGATCAGTGGGTGGTGCGCAAGACGCTGCAGCTGCTTGCGGCGCACCGGGAGATTCTCGAGACACGCCGCCTCGGCATCTCGATCAATCTTTCGGGGCAGTCGATCGGCGACGAGGAATTCACGCGCGAGCTGGGCGAAGCGCTGCGGGCCGCGCATCTGCCCGCCGGATGCATCACGTTCGAGATCACGGAGCAAGCCGCCGTGAGCAGCCTCGCGCGGGCCGACGAGATGATCCGGCGGCTGGCTCCCTTGAACTGCCGCTTCGCGCTCGATGATTTCGGCACCGGCTCGAACTCCCTGGCCTATCTCAACGCCCTGCCCATCGCGCGGGTGAAGATCGATGGGACGTTCGTGCAAGATATTCTCTCGAATCCACGCTCCCAGGCGACGGTGCGCGGTATCGTCGAGCTCGCGCGCGGCTTCTCCATCGATACCGTGGCCGAGTTTGTCGAGAGTCACGCCATCGCCAAACGGGTGCACGAGCTCGGCGTGGACTACGCCCAGGGCTATGCATTCGGCTTGCCCGAACCGCTCGAGACCGTGCTGGCCGGACTGTATCGCGAGGAGTCCCGGCACTCGCCGAAGCGGCTCCTCGAGGCCTGATTCGCCGCGAGCGCTCGTCCGCGGGGCTATCCGGCCGGTCGCCACGGTCCGCGGCGCGGTATCCTGCCCGTACAGGAGTGCGGCGCGGTGATACGAGGGCGCGATGGGCGAGCGACAACTCTACGGGGCGATCGAGGCGGGCGGCACGAAGTTCGTGTGCGCCGCCGGTTACGATGCGCAGCGCGCGTCCGAGGTTTACCGGGCGGTGATTCCCACCACTGCGCCGCAACCGACGCTCGAGGCGGTCACCGCGTTCTTTGCCGGAGTCGAGCGTGATGCGGGGCCTTTCGCGGGCATCGCAGTGGCGGCATTCGGTCCGGTCGATGTCCTGCGCGGCTCGCCCTCTTGGGGGTCGCTGCTCGCCACACCCAAGCCCGGCTGGTCCGGCGTCTCGCTGGTCGCGCCGCTGCGGCGCTTCAATTGCCCGATCGCCCTCGACACGGACGTCAACGCCGCTGCGCTCGCCGAGGCGCGCCTCGGCGCCGGGCGCGACGTGCGCACGCTGGCGTACGTAACGGTGGGCACCGGGATCGGCGGAGGGGCTGTGATCGGCGATCGGTCGGTGAGTGGATTTCTGCACCCCGAGATGGGCCACATCCGCGTCCGCCGCGATCCCCGCGATGAGGGATTCGCGGGCGTCTGTCCCTTTCACGGCGACTGTCTCGAGGGTCTGGCCAGTGGACCGGCGGTGCTCGCGCGCTGGGCGAGCCCGATGAGCGCGCTGCCGCCGGAGCATCCCGGGCATGCGCTCATCGGCGGCTACCTGGGAGAGCTGGCCGCGGTGATCGCCTTGATGCTCTCGAGTGAGCGGATCGTCTTCGGGGGCGGGGTGATGAGCGATGGGTCGCTGATCGTCCACATCCGGGCGGCCGCCCGCCGAATGCTCGCGGGTTATCTTCCGATCGATGCGCGGGCCGGGGGATTCGACCGATTGATTACACGAGCGGACCTCGGCGACCGGGCCGGCACGGTCGGCGCATTCCTGCTCGCGCAGGAACTGTGCGCGCCTCGTCCCTGAATAGAGACTCGGTCCTAGCCCTCGTGCGCGCGCTTGGGGCGCATGCTGCGAGGCATGTCCAGCGTTTGGGGGTGCAGGGACTCCTTGTACGCTGCGGCAAAGGCTTCGACAAAGGTCGGCGGAAGGTGATCCGCCGGACGATCGAGCAGATTCCGATAGAAGCTCGTGAACAGACCCCAATACGGTGACGAGTCGGGTTTGCCGCGCCGTCCCTGCGCGAAGCGGGCTTCCAGCTCGGCCGGATCGAGGCGGCCGAGGAATTCGATGAACGCGGCCCGGAAGGCCTGCACGAGCGCCAGCTCGTGCGCTTTGACCTCGTCGTGGCGCTCACGCAGCCACCGGACCGCGTCAACCGCATGAGCGTCATGCTGGGAGAACAGAGCGAGCATCAGCTCCTCGACCGTCAGCTGCCCGAGCGGCGGGGCGCCAGGTTCCGGCGGCGGCAGTTGGATGTGGAAGCGATCCCGCGCTTGACTGCGCGAGCGTTCCAGGTCCTTTAGGCCGACGAGCGCTTCGCGCAGCAGCCGGCCGGCGAGATGCATCATCTCGGTCGGCGCCGGCATCTGTTCCGGCTTGACACCGGCGCCTCGGCAGAACGCCCGCCAACCCGAATCGTCGGACGCGGCGGCACTTTCCTCGCGCGCGGCGGTTCGGGACACCCGCCCGAGCCGGCGAGCCAGGGTGTCTTCGCCGCTGTCGGCCCGCGCTCGCGCGCGTTCGGCCACCGGAAGAGGGGGCGGCAGTCCGCCGGGCCGG
>JAJZZR010000016.1 GCA_021797465.1 Pseudomonadota bacterium
GAACAGAGCGAGCATCAGCTCCTCGACCGTCAGCTGCCCGAGCGGCGGGGCGCTGGGCTCCGGCGGCGGCAGTTGGATGTGGAAGCGATCCCGCGCTTGACTGCGCGAGCGTTCCAGGTCCTTCAGGCCGACGAGCGCTTCGCGCAGCAGCCGGCCGGCGAGATGCATCATCTCGGTTGGCGCCGGCATCTGTTCCGGCTTGACACCGGCGCCTCGGCAGAACGCCCGCCAACCCGAATCGTCGGACGCGGCGGCGCTTTCCTCGCGCGCGGCGGTTCGGGACACCCGCCCGAGCCGGCGAGCCAGGGTGTCTTCGCCGCTGTCGGCCCGCGCTCGCGCGCGTTCGGCCACCGGAAGAGGGGGCGGCAGTCCGCCGGGCCGGCTGCGTCCCTGGCCGAAGGCGTTTCCGGGCTGCAGCTCGCCCGCGCTTTCCGGGTCGGCGGTCAGCAGATCCTCCAGATTCAGCTCCGCGCCGATGTCGGTTTGCGCCGACCCCAGTGCTTGCACCGCCATGATGCGTGAGGGCAGCGCCGCCGCGGAGTCCGATGTGTGCTCCTCGAGGGAGATCCCGATCTGATATTCCCCGAGGCGCAGCACGTCGCCGTCGCACAGACCGTATCCCTCCGAGCCGCGCTGGGCGAGCGGCTCGGGCTTGTCGTTCACGTAGACGCCGTTGGTGCTGAGATCCTCCAGATAATAACGTCCCTCGCGGTACGAGATCCGTGCATGACGGGCCGAAACGTAGCGATGCGGATCGGGCAGGACCCAGTCGTTGTCGGCCGAGCGTCCGATGGAGCCGCCCTCGGGCCCGAACTCGACGCTGTCCCGACCGGACAGTTGCCGGCGGTGTCCGCTGATGACGCGCAAACGGAGGGTCATGGTGAAGTGATGGGGTGGGTCATGGCGGAGAGTGCGCGCGCGAAGCGCGCTGCTCGGGCCGTCGCGCGCTTCGCGCCGGCTCGAAGCGCAGAGGGTCCGGTGCCATTTGGGTGGTCGATCACACGGGGCCTCGGCATGTCAGGCTGGATATGCTCTCAGTCAGTCTCGAAGCTCCCGGCGCGCAATGAACGGTACCTGCAGGCGGCGCTCTGACCGCATGGCGCGCCTGGGGGCCTTGCGAGCCCGCGCGGTCCGAGAGGGCCTGCTCAGTGGACCGGATCACGCGAACACCGTCAGGAACGCGGTGCAATGCAGGATCATGCTTGGACGCTGAGCCCCTATAATGGTCACCTTCCACCAAATTAGCAGCGCACTCCGGCCAATCCATGGCAGCCAGTCACATTTTCCGAATTCTGTTCGTCAATCAGGGCAAGGTGTACGAGGTCTACGCCCGCAAGGTGAATCACGGCGAATTATTCGGCTTCATCGAAGTCGAGGATCTGGTCTTCGGCGAACGCTCCTCGGTGGTGCTCGATCCGTCCGAAGAGCGCATCAAGAGTGAGTTCAACGGGGTCAAGCGCACGTTTCTGCCGCTGCATTCGGTGCTGCGCATCGATGAGGTGAAGAAGCAGGGGGTGAGCAAGATTACCGCGCTCGAGGCCGGTGCGAACGTGGCGCAGTTTCCAATGCCGCTGTATTCCACGCCGCCGCACGAGCCGAAATAGCATTCCATGAACGGGCCGACGGTCCTTGCGCTGTCGGGGCGGGCGGCGCTCTCGGGATTCCGGATCGAGAAGCTGCTCGCACGGCTGCAGTCCCTCGAGCCGGCGGTGAGCGGTCTCAGCGCGCGGTTCATGCATTTCGCCGCGCTCGATCGACCGCTCGCGGCCGATGAGCGGGAGCGCCTGGAGCGGCTGCTCACCTACGGTCCGCGGGGAGCCCCGCCCGAGCTCAGCGGACAGACGCTGCTGGTGGTGCCGCGCGAGGGGACGATCTCGCCGTGGTCGAGTAAAGCCACCGACATCATCCGCGTGTGCGGTCTCGCGGCGGTCCAACGCGTCGAGCGGGGTGTCGAGTATCGGCTCAGGGCTGCCCATCCGCTCGCGCCTGAGTCGCTCCAGCGCCTCGCGGGGGTCCTGCTCGACCGCATGACCGAAATGGCGTTGCTCGATAGCGCGCAGGCGGCTCGCCTGTTCGATCACTCGCCGCCGCGGCATGCGCGCCGCGTGGCGCTCGCGAGCGGGCGCGCCGCGCTCGATCGGGTCAACCGCGAGATGGGCTTGGCGCTCTCGGACGAGGAGCTCGATTACCTGATGGCGAGCTTCCGTCAGCTCGGCCGGGACCCGACCGATGCCGAGCTGATGATGTTCGCCCAGGTGAACTCCGAGCATTGCCGCCACAAGATCTTCAATGCCCGCTGGATCATCGATGGACAGGAGCGCGCGCAGTCGCTGTTTGCGATGATCCGCCACACGCACGAGCGCCATCCGCACGGCGTGCTATCGGCCTACCGCGACAACGCCGCGGTGATCGAGGGATCGCGCGGCTGGCGCTATTTCGCCGACCCGCGCACCGGCGCTTATACCGAGAGCGCCGAGATGATCGATATTCTGATGAAGGTCGAGACGCACAATCATCCCACCGCGATCTCGCCGTTCCCGGGCGCCGCGACCGGCGCCGGAGGCGAGATCCGCGACGAGGGTGCGACGGGGCGCGGCGCCAAGCCCAAGGCGGGATTGACCGGCTTCAGCGTGTCCCATCTGCGTATCCCAGGGTACGAGCGGCCCTGGGAGCGGCGGTTCGGGCAGCCGGAGCACATCGCCTCGGCGCTGGAGATCATGATCGAGGCGCCGATCGGCGCGGCGTCCTTCAACAACGAGTTCGGGCGCCCGGCCATCTGCGGATATTTCCGCACCTTCGAGCAGCACTGTCCGGGTGATCCGCCGCACCGCGCGCGCGGCTACCACAAACCCATCATGATCGCGGGTGGGCTGGGCAACGTGCGCCGCGGCCACGTCGAGAAATCCACCGTCCCCGTCGGCGGCAGATTGATCGTGCTCGGCGGCCCAGCCATGTTGATCGGCCTCGGCGGCGGCGCCGCCTCTTCGCTCGGCAGCGGCGCCTCGCACGCCGATCTGGACTTCGCCTCGGTGCAGCGCGGCAACGCCGAGATGCAGCGGCGGGCCCAGGAAGTGATCGACGGCTGCTGGGCGCTCGGACCGGCCAACCCGATCCTGCTCATCCACGACGTCGGCGCGGGCGGTCTGTCCAATGCGGTACCCGAGGCCGCCGCGCACAGCCAACGCGGTGCGCGGGTCGATCTGCGGGCGATCCCGAGCGCCGAGTCCGGCCTCTCGCCGCTCGAGCTGTGGTGCAACGAGGCGCAGGAGCGGTACGTGCTGGTGGTGGCGCCCGAGGATCTGCCGGTGTTACGTGCCATCGCCGAGCGCGAGCGCTGTCCG
>JAJZZR010000341.1 GCA_021797465.1 Pseudomonadota bacterium
CCGCCGAGACGCTCGAGCGCGCGCTTTCGATCGAACCGCGCAATCCGCGAGTGTGGGTCGAGCTCGCCAAGGAGACTCTGGCGTCCGGCCACGCCGCCCAGGCCGACGGCATGGCGCGCAAGGCGCTGTATCTGGCGGCCGGTAACCCTTCGGTTCAGGCCTCGGCCTGGGGGGTGATCGCCGCGACGTTGCGCGCCGAGGGACAACGCCAGGCGGCTGTTGCGGCCGAACAGAAGGCTGCCGAGCTCTCCGCTCAGTGAGCCGGCATTCGGGGCCGGCCGCTCAGGCCGCGAGCGTGACGCTGACCGGGCAGTGATCGCTGCCCAGGATGTCGGGGTGGATCTCGGCCGCTTTGACTGCTTTGCGCAGGCTCGCGGAGACCAGCACGTAGTCGATTCTCCATCCCACGTTGCGCGCGCGGGAGTTGGCGAAGTGGCTCCACCAGGTGTAGTAGCCGTTGCCCTGCCGGAACAGGCGGAAGGTGTCGATGAACCCGGCGTCGATGAAGTTCTGAAAGCCGGCGCGCTCCTCGTCCGTGAAGCCCTTCTTGCCGCGGTTGGGGCCGGGATTGGCCAGATCGAGTTCGGTGTGCGCCACGTTCAGGTCGCCGCAGAACACGACCGGCTTTTTTTTCTCGAGCTGACGACAGTACGCGAGGAAGGCCGGATCCCAGTGCCGGTGGCGCAGCTCGAGGCGGCCGAGATCGTCCTTGGCGTTCGGGGTATACACGGTGACCACGTGGAACTTCGCGTACTCCGCAGTGATCACCCGGCCCTCGGTCAGGCTGTCTCGGCCTTCGTGATCGGTGAAGGCATACTTGCGCGCAATCGCCGCCGGGAAGCCGTTGACGACCGATAGCGGCTCATCTCGGCTGAAGATCGCCGTGCCCGAGTAACCCTTCTTCTGCGCCGAGTTCCAGAACTCATGATATCCGTGTCCGTCGAGATCGATTTCGGCCTGGCCACGCTCGGCCTTGGTCTCCTGCAGGCACAGGATGTCGGGCCGATGCGCGCGGATGAAGCTCTGCAGCGCGCCTTTGCGGGTAACGGCACGGATGCCGTTGACGTTCCACGAGTAGATTGTGGTCATGCTCTGCGCCGTGTGCCCTTGGGGTGCGCCCCGGCGCCGATGAGCCCGGAGCCGGCATGCTGCGCCGAACAGTACAGGTGCGCAGCGGAACGCTCAAGCGCCGAACGCGGTCCGCCGTCTTAGCGGCCACCCACCAGCCGTATAGGCCCGCCGGGGGTGCCCTCGACGCGATGCCAGACCTGCGAGTGACCGAACAGCGGGATCCCCAGGTAGCCGCGCATCACGAGCTTGCGGCCACCGTCGACGAGGCGCAGCTCGCAGTCATATACGCGGCCGGTATTCGGATCAAGGATGTCGCCGCCGACGTAACGACCGTCCTTGTAGCGCAGATGACGCATCAGAATGAGACCGATGATCGGCTGATCGTGACGGCTGCCCGTGCATTGGGTGCATCGGGCCAAGCTGTGATCATGGGCCGAGGTCGGCTCGATGCGTCCGTAGTAGAGGCCATGATTCTCATAGATCGAGATCAGCCCGAGCGGCTTGCGGGTGGCCTTGTCGATCGGCGCCCACAGGCCGACCGGCGTGCTCCATCGTTCGCCGGCGGCGCGCGCCGCGCAAGGCAGGCTGAAGAGCGCGAGTGCGGCGCACAGCAGCGCCGTGGGCACGCGCAGGGATTCGAGGAAACGCATGCAACGATGCTAGCGAATTACGTCCTTGCGCGGGGCACCATTTGGTGCGAACTATCTCCCGCTTTTGGCAGAGGGCCGGACGAGTCCGGCCGCATTGCGTCCCGTCCCTCTAGCGCTCCAGCGCGACATCGGTCAGCGGACGGCTGCAGCAGGTCAGCACGTAGCCGAGCTCGATCTGGCGTGCGGCGATACCGCCCCGGTGACGCATGTCGACCTTCCCGCGCAGCAGCCGTGCGCGGCACTTGCCGCACTCGCCGTCGCGGCAGGAGGCGGGCATCGGTATCCCGGCGGCTTCCGCGATCTCCAAGAATGTCTGATCGGGGCGACACTCGAGCGTGCAGCCGGAGACGGTGAATGTGACGGACGTGAGTCGGTCCATGCGCGGCACTCTCCGGCGCGGACGTTCCACTGTCAATCGCGCGGTGGTTTTGCCGGCGCAGTGTCCGGCGGGGGTGAGGCGAGCGAGTTTGCGGCGATCCGGGTGACCAGCCCCTGGGGTCCGGCGGCGATGTATGCGCCTTTCATGTCGGCGGAGACCGGTTCGCGCCGCCGCTTGCGCCACAGATCGAACACGGTGAGCAGGCCCGCCAGACCGGCGAGCGTCGCGAAATACGCCGGCGAGCCGAAACGGGCGATGAGGACGCCCAGGAGGATCGGGCTGACCGCCGCTCCGAGCCCATTCAGGCTCAGCAGTGCGCTGCTCGCCGCGACCATTTGCGTCGGCTCGAGCTGATCATTCACGTGCGATACGCCGAGGGAGTAGAGCGTGAAGGCCATCGAGCTGAACAGCGCGGTAGTGGCATAGAAGAGCGTCCGGGGGAGGTCGTGAGCGATCGCGAGCGTGGCCGCGCTGAGCGCCGCGATGACGCACACCGCGGCAATCACGGTCCGCCGATCGACGCGGTCGGAGAGACGGCCGATCGGATACTGACCCACCACCGCCGCGAGAATGCTGATGCCCATGAACGAGGCGACGCCGGGGGTGCCGAGTCCGATGTGCTGGGCGTAGACCGGACCCATGGTGTAGACACACGCGGTGATCATCCCGGCGATCGTCACCGCGACCACCCCGAGCGGGGAGTTCCGGTAGAGCTCGCGGTAGCTGACCTTGCGCGGCAGGGCGATCTCGGGCGCGCGGTGCGCGGCGAGCGCGATCGGCACCAGCGCGAGGGAAATCATCACCGCCGCGAGCATGAAGGGCCGGGTGGTATCTGGATTGGTTGGAATGAGCAGGAATTGCGCGCTCCCGAGGCCGATGTAAAGCACGACCATGTAGACCGCGAGCAGCGTGCCGCGCGTCGCCCGGCTCGCCCGATCGTTCAGCCAGCTCTCGGCAACGACGTACAGGCCGGCGAAGCACAGTCCCGACACGCCGCGCAACAGCGCCCACGTGAACGGCTGCACGAACAGGCCCTGGACCAGAATCGCCGCGGCCGCCACGGCCGCCATGGCGGCGAACACCCGGATGTGCCCGACTCGGCGCACCAGACCGGGCGCGATCCGGGTGCCGAGCAGGTAACCGACGTAGTAGCAGGACATCACCACGCCGATGACCGGAACGCTGAAGCCCGCGAGCGTGGCGCGCAGACTGATCTCCGTGCTCTGCAGACCCGACCCGAGCATCAGGATGCCTATGCCGAGCAGCAGTTGCCACGTGGCAGCAAGGCCCGAGGCAGAATCGGAAACGGTGTCCGGGCTGTCGGGAGTCATTCCCACGGCTGGCGGGGTATCATGACGGTGTCAGGCGGAACGGGCGGACTAGGATCGCGACTGATAGAGTATCGTCCCGAGCGCTGTAGGGCGATTCCCCGAGGCGGCGCCAAGAGCGCCCCAGGCGCCTGCCGCCGCTAGGCCGGGTCTTTCCCAGTCAGGTCCCCGCTGGCGAGCCGCCAGGCTCATGAGCCCCCGCGGGGCGCGCCGGCAGCAGGTGGCGCAGGTCGGCCGCGATGATTCGGGCCGGCGCGCCATTCTGCGCCAGCAGCCGCGCCCGCCCGTCGGGACCGAAGATGAATACCGCGCTGCTGTGGTCAACTTGGTAGTCACCGTGCGGGTAGGGCTTCTGGTAGCTGTAGGTGACCCGATAGCGCTTGATCATGCGGGTCAGCTGCGCCGTCGTGCCTCGCAGTCCGACGAACTGCGGCCCGAAGTCGCTCACGTACCGCCGCAGCACCGGCTCGGTGTCGCGTCGCGGGTCGACCGTCACGAACAGCACGCGCGCCAGATCCGCTTGCGGGCCCAGACGCTGCAGGGCATCAGCCAGGGTGGCGAGCGTGGTGGGGCATTCGTCGGTGCAGTGCGTGTACCCGAAGTAAAGCAGCACCGCATGGCCGCGGTAGCTGGCGGCGCTGACCGGTACGCCATTCTGGTCGGTCAGATGAAATTCCAGCGGCGCGACCAGCCCGGAGACGTTGGTCATGCGGCCAGGCAGCTGCCGCCGCGTGCAGCCGATGATCGCGGCAAGCAACCCGCCGGCGACCGCCAGCACGACGGCGAGCGCCGCGCCGCCGCGAGCGAGCTTCGCGCCGTTCATGCCGCTGCTCCGACCGAGGCATCGGCGGCCTTGGCGCGCTCGTGGGCCAGGGCGCGCCGATCGGCCTGGAGCACGTGGTGCAGGATCACCAGCACCCCTACCGCCGACATCATGGCCCCCGGGATCCAGGTGAGCAGGCCCCCGAGCTGCTGATCGAGCATGGGGCTGATGTGCCAGGCCCGGCCGCATACCTCGTAGATGCTGAACAGCGGTCTGGAGCACAGCGCAATGTAGGCGCCGAGCACGATCTGCGGGAGGGCGACGGCAGTCAGAACGATGACCCGGCGTCCATAAGGAACCGCCGCGGCGCCCTGGGCCTCGATGGGCGCCAGGATCATCCACCAGAACAAAATGCCGTCGACGAGCATGCTCCAGTTCATCAGCAGGTACAGCGGCTGGCTGAGCATCGCAAGGAAGTGCACCGGGGGGATGAGCCAGAAATAAATGAGACCGACGAACAGGACCGGGGCGAGCAGCTCATTCTGCAGCACGCGCCAGAGCAGGCCGATCGGGCGGCGCACCCAGCTCGCGCGCAGTACGCGCCATACGGGCCCGGGCAGCCCGGCGCGCAGCACGGATACCGGCGCGGACAACACCAGGAGTGCCGGGCCGACGTGATGCAGGATCAAGTGCTGCAGACGGTGAACCCAGAACATGTGTTGGGCCAGATAATCGAAATAGGTCTGCAGCACAGCGTAGTTGAGCGCCAGGCCGAGGAAGAAGACGAGGGGGCGCCAGGGGCCGACCGGCTCACCGCTGCGCCGCAGCACCGCCAGCCCGCGCACGTACAGTACGAGCGTGAGCGTGAACACGACACAGGCCAGGGGCGAGAACTGCCAAGGCAGCAGATAGGACAAGATTCTCACGGCGAATCCCCGGTGAGCCGGCGACGGCACGCCGACGCGCCGCATAGGATACCAGAGCCGCCGCGGCGACCCGCGGCGGGGCTCGCCTCGAGTGCAGCGGCTCGACGCGCTCAGGGCGTGAGGAAGCTCTCCAGGGTGTCCGGCGTGCGGCGAACAGGGTGCATGGGCATCAGCGTGGCCGTGACGCGATTGCGTCCGCCATGCTTGCTGCGATAGAGCGCCGCATCGGCCACGCGCAGCATATGATCGGCCGTCTTGCGTTCGCCGACCGGCACCTGCTCGAGGTTGCACATGCCGAAGCTGGCGGTGACCTCGATCATGTTGTTCTGGACCGGGAAGGGGCGGTCGGCGATGCCGGCGCGCAGGCGGCGCGCCGCGTCGAGGGCCTGCTCATAGGCGGTCTCCGGCAGGATGATGGCGAATTCTTCGCCGCCGAGGCGCGCCACCCAGTCGACGCCGCGGCGCAGGCACTCCTGCAGGCGGACGCCGAACTGTTTGAGAATCGCGTCGCCCCCGGCATGGCCCAGCGTATCGTTGATGTGCTTGAAGAAGTCGATGTCGCAAAGAATGAGCGACAGCGGCCGCCTGTAGCGCCCGGCACGCTCGATCTCGCGCGGGAAGTGCTTGCTGAAGAAGCGCCGGCTCGCCACTTGCGTCAATTCGTCGGTGGTCGAGAGCTCGCGGTTCTCGATCAGCGCGATGCGCAGCACTTCCTCGAGCTCGGCAATGCGCCGCGCGGCGCCGAGACGCGCTGTCAGCTGCGGCTCGCTCGCGTGGTGCGACAGGCAGTCATCGGCGCCGGCGCGCAAGCCGGCCTCGATTCCCTCGGGATCCTCGACCGGGGTGATGAACAGGATGAATGGCTCGCGCGGCAGATGCTCGGCGCGTATGCGCCGAATCAGCGCCAGGTTGTCGGTGATCACCAGGGGACGGAATTCCTCGTGCAGCCACTCGATCGTCTCGTGCTCGGCGCACAGCGCCACATCCAGCATTTCTTTGTGGATGCGCAGCTCCAGCTGCTCGCGGGTGGCCTCGGCGTGGATCACGAGCAGGGCGTGCGGCGGCGGAAGCACGCGCAGCATCACCGCAACGGTCGCCGTCGTGTCTTCTCGCGTTGCCGGCTCGTGGACCCGCCGCTCGAGCACGCGCTTGATGACAGTTGTGTGTCCACCGGAAGTCATTGAAATTCCCACCGACTCCTCGGCCGCCTCTGCGCCGGCGCGCGACAGTCAACGTTGGTTGAGACTGACCATGGCGCCTCGAGGGGGCTGGCGCCTGGGAATCTAAAGGTGACAATGCGGTCCCAGTGTGATGAACTTCACGGTCCGTCGATCGTGCTCCGGTGCAAACCAAGATAGAGACGATGCCGTCACATACCACAGCGCCCGCCGTCGATCCCCCCGCCATTACCCGCCGTCGCCGGCCGTTTCTGGCGCCGGTGTGGCTGAGCATGTTGGCGGCTCTGGCGCTCGCCGCTTTGGGAGTGGCGCTCTGGGCTTCGGCGACCAATACGCTGGTGGTCATCGTGCCGGCGGCGCTTGGGCAGATCGGCTCGATCGCCAATCCGCCGCTGTCGGCCTCGGGCGGCCAGCAGGCGCAGCGGATCGCCCAGCGTTTCGCGACCGCCACGGGCCGGGAGGGGTTGGTCGCGATCTACGTCGGCGATACGCGCCGTGCGCAGCAGACTGCAGCGCCTCTGGCACAACTGCTGGGGCTGAAGCCCGTCGTCCTGGCCGGCGCTCATGCGCGGAACATGGCCGGGGAGATTCTCGGCCAGCACGCCGGCGGCACGTTGCTCGTCGTGTGCAACCGGCAGTTCGTCGCCGCTCTGGTTCGGGCGCTCAGCGGCAAGCGCATCGCGACAGTGGCCGAGCGCGACATGTACGTGGTCAGCATCCCGCGCTACGGGTCGGCGAAGATTCTGCGGATGCGCAACTGAATCTATGTTCCGGATGGCGAACGATTAGGAGTCACGCGGCGGGACGCCCGCCCGTCCCACGGCGCTGCGCACGAATTGCGCATGCGCCGCGATGCGCAGATCGGCGCAGAGGGCATCCTGAATGATCGCGCCGGAGTCGATCAGAAACGTTGCCCTGCGCAGGCCCAGCCCGAACGGACCGCGGACCCCGTACAAGCCCGCCACGCTGCGCTCCTCGTCCGAGAGCAGAGTGAAGGGGAGATGATATTTCTCCCGGAACGCCCGATGGCTTGCCGGATTCTGCGGGCTCACGCCCGCAACCTGCAGGCCGGCCGCCTCGATCTGCGGGTACAGATCGCGGATCTGGCAGGCCTCCCGGGTGCAGCCGGCGGTGAAGTCGGCCGGGTAGAAGTACAGGATGAGGGGACCGAGGCAGAGCAGGTGCAGCAGCGTGACCGTCCGGCCTTCCTGATCGGGGAGGGTGAAATCGGGGGCGCGCGTGCCGATGGCGAGCATGGGCAGGCTCCTGAGGATGGCCTTGGCTTCCGAGCGCATCATAGCTAAACTCGCGCCCCTTGCAGGGGGACGTAGCTCAGCTGGGAGAGCGTCGCGTTCGCAATGCGAAGGTCCGGGGTTCGATCCCCCGCCGCTCCACCAGTGAATTCAAAGAGTTGGGCATGGACGCCTGATGCCTCGATCCGTCGTAAGTGCTCGGTAAGGGCAATCCGCGGACCCTCTCTCGTATCGCTAGAGCGGTGCTGCCCAAACCCCGCCCAGCCCCACAGGGGAATGTACGGCCGTCTGCTCGCGGCGCATTGGGCCTTTCGTCGCGCATACTTCCCGAGTGACTCGATGCACTCGAATCGATTCGCGGATCCGCGAATTCGCGCTCACACGTGGTCGGTCAGCGTTGGTCCCTGCTCGGGCGATCGGGGTCCGCGGGACATGCACGCGGCGACAGCGCGATTCCCGTCAATTACGCGAGGAGGTCGAGGGGGAGAGTTGCGTACCCCAGCAATAGACGTTCCTCGCGTAATGCCCGGTGATTCCCGCAGCGAGCCTCCTGCAGGCGACACTGACGGGTCTGTCGACTTGCGATCCTGTCACGTCGCGGTCCAATTCGATGTCCTGGAGTTTTACGCTTCCGAGAAGCGGGGTCGAGACCGTGATGGCCTGTGTCAAGTGCACATAGCTGTAGGGCATCATGAACCCCATACCAAAAAGGCAGCAATTGAGCGAGAACCCGGTGCGGATCTTGCCTCTGAGGGTCATGCGTGTGGGCAGGTGCACGAGGCGTCTGCCGTGTGCCCGTGCGTGCGCTTCAGGCGGTTCAGTGCCGCGGAACAGGCTGACCGCCGTGCCGCGCAGTTCCGGCTCGCCCCATTGTGACCAATCGTGCGTACGCAGCAGCTGCACGCAGGCGGCGCCTGTTCGTGCGCCCGACGGCGAGACGGCGCCGATTCGAGCGGTCTGACACGATGGCGTGCCTCGGATTACCTGCAGGCACTGCACATAAACGGCCAACTCGACAGCGGTCTTCATCTGATGGACCGGCGCGAACCGCAGGCAGGCCCGCCATGCGCCGGCGCGCAGCGCGCCGTGCTGCATGGCATAGCGCAGTTTCGCGTAAAGAGCGCCCATGTAGCGGCAATCAAGTTGTTTGGTGAGCAGCCTCATGCCGGCCCACTGCGTGTTCGTTGTGGTCGTCGCCGTTTTCCTGTCAATGGGAATGGATTTTCCGCGCAGTGCGGCGCACCAACTGCTTCTCGCGGCGCGCATGGGTGGCGCGGTGATGTAGCGCAGATAGACTGGATGCATCGACGCGGGGCGCATCGGTGCGGCTGTCGCGATTTGAACGATGATCGACAAGCCGACAACGCACCAACGCCATTTGTTCATCGGCTCTCTCCTCGCATCGTCGCCGCGCGCGGTCATTGTGCGGCGCGGACTTCGAGATCGTCAAATGTGCGCGCCTCGTGGCGTCAGGAAGGACCGCGACCGGCGGGCGAGTCAGGCTCGTGGGTCGACGCCAGAGCGCGCGCATCGAGGATCTCTAAGTCTATGGCTGAATAGCGCATGCGCAAAATCGAGCGCCTTCAGCGGCCGCGGGCCGGACAACGCCCGGCTCGAGCCGTTGGTCGTTCACCGTACATTCTGTAACAATTCGCCGTTGCGCCGGGGTATCAGCCGGACAATACTTGGTTCCATGAGAGAACCTCTTCGGTAGACGTACGACGCTAACAGGAACCCGTCAATGAACCGCCGATCACATGCTTTACCGCTTTACATCCTTGCTGCGATTCTGGCCGCAACAGTCTTGCCGGCGCTTGCGACCAGTGCAAGCCATCCGCCGCTCACTCCCGCGCAGCGGATCGCGCGTATCCAGTCCCGCATAGGCCGCCTCGAGCATCGGGAGGTCGTTTCACGGGCCAAGGGAAAAACACATCGTCTTGTGAAGGTGCAGGCGCGACTCGCGAGGCTGCAGGCAAGGGTCGGCAAGTTCACGAGCGAAATAGCACACCATTGAAGCGCACGGTCCAAGCTCCCGCCAGCGCTCTAGCGGCGACGGTGCGCGATGCGGAGAACTTTAAACACGGTCGACGGCTGGCTGCCGGGCTCGGCTTGGTGCGGAAGCGGCAAGCCAGCGGCGCAAGCTGCTGTCGCTGCTGATCGGTAAGCTCGGTCGCGAGCCGCTGGAGGCGGAAACTCATGCTGCAAGATACTGGGCGATCCTGTCGAAATAAAAAGAGGATGGTCGGCGGACTGATCTCGCTGCTCGTGTTGGGCGGGCTGGCGGTATTCTCCACCCCGCGCGCGACAGCGGGAGTGGAATTCGCCTTCTCCGTGGGGGACGGCATCAATGCCGACTACCTGCCGGCGACGGCGGAGTTTGTCTATGCCGGCAGTGGGCGCTATTACGAATGGTCCGGGAATGCGTGGCTGTACAGCGGCTCCTATTACGGCCCCTGGCTGCCGCTGCCCGTGACCATGGTCGTGCCACCGCCGTTGTTGTACGGTCCCCCGCCACCGGTATTCGCGTTTCGGCCCTACTTCGTCTGGTGGCGGGCGCGGGTGGCGCCGTGGTATCGCCTCTATCATCCCGGCTGGTGGCGGCGTCATCATGTCTATCTGGCGCACTACCGGATCTGGCGGGTGCGGGTGATTCCGTCGTACAGGAACAGACCGTTTTATCGCGGCAGGATCCGCGCGGTTTTCCGGCCTTTGGGAGGCCGTATTCGTATCGTTCGCCGGGTGGGGCGGCCGGTCGGTCGCAGGATAGTCGTGAGTCGTCCGGCCCGCCGGGTGATTATACGGCGGCGTCCGTGGCGACGGCGCGTCATCGTTCGGCGTAAGCGCTGGTTTCGTCGCCGATTTCCGCCCCGCGAGTGAGGGCTGAGCGCCCGGCGCGGTTACCGCATCGCCGCCTCGGCCGCGTGGCGGCGTGCGTCCGCTTTGCGGCGCGCTGGAAGCCGCCTCGCGCGAGGGTGTATCGTCATCGTTTCGGCGCCAGCCAATATCACGCATGCACCGCAATAGCAACGTTCTGGAGATCTCGGCGCACGTCAGGATACCGTTGGACGAGATCGAGTTGGCGGGGGTTCGCGCGCAAAGCGCCGGAGGTCAGGCTGTCAACAAGGTCTCCAGCGCGATCCACCTGCGCTTCGACATCGGCGCGTCGTCGCTGCCCGCCGTCTACAAAGAACGGCTGTTGCGCCTATCCGATCAACGTATCAGCACGGAAGGCGTACTGATCATCAAGGCGCAGCAGCACCGCACTCAGGAGCGCAATCGCGCCAGTGCGCTGGAGCGACTGCGGGAGCTCATTCGCGGGGTCGCCGTCGCGCCCAAAAAACGCATCGCCACCCGGCCGACCGCGGGCTCGCGGCAACGACGCCTCGACGCCAAGACCCGGCGCGCCAGAACCAAGATATTGCGCCGCGGTTACGAGGAATAGGGGGGTGAGTGCGCATTCCGGCACCCTCGCCATGGGGGTCGTTCCGAGCCGCTGATGCGTCCCGCGCGCCGATTGCCAGCACCGTGTGACCGGGCGGATGATATTGCATCCTCGACCCCTCGCGGAGGCGCCGGATGATGCGGTGCTGCCGGCATGCGAACCTCCGGGTTGGGGGGCGGACTTATGACTTGCGGCGGACCGGTGCAATGCGGATGCCTGCGCTCGAGTAGCCGCCGCGTCTATCGGAGAGAGGGGCCTCCGTGATGGCCGATGACATAGAAGAATGCCTGCCGGGATTAATCGAGTACGTCATTCGCCGCAGCGGTGGCGAGAGTGCGCTGCGGTTCTACGGCCATATCGTCGCCC
This sequence comes from Pseudomonadota bacterium, assembly GCA_021797465.1. Classification (GTDB taxonomy): domain Bacteria; phylum Pseudomonadota; class Gammaproteobacteria; order Steroidobacterales; family Steroidobacteraceae; genus 13-2-20CM-66-19. The sequence continues at coordinate 11,357 of JAJZZR010000341.1, forward strand.
AAGCGAAAGACAAACTCGACAGCGTGACCGTGCGCCGGGCGGTCATCTACGAGACCCAGGGTGGCAATCTCGTGAGTCAGCTTTGCTTGACGCAGGACTACGGCAACCAATTCGCCGAGAAGTGCCTGGCCCAGGTGTTCGTGACCCTGGAGGAGGCGATTGCGTGGTTCGAATCCGGCCGTCTGAAGAGCGAATTGGTCCGGCAGCTGGCGGGTCCGAAACCTGAATTCATCAAGTAGGGCCAGGAGCCGCCGCGGGTCGCGATCGTCTCTTGAGGCGTAGAGCGCCATGCTCAGGGCGAGCGCAGTCCGGTGGGATTCGACGCGCGGCGTGTCGAGCCGGGGGCGGGCGCGGGTAGTCTCAGACCCGCAGGCCCAGCGCGCGCATCAGCTCCAATCCATTGCTGCGTGTCGCGACTCCTTCGCGCAGCGTGAAGTCAAAGTGCATCTGGCCAGCCTCGATCGTCTCACCGAAATGAACATTGCGCGCGCGGCCGGCGAGGCCCGGCATTTCCGTCAGCGCCAGATCATGCGTGGTGGCGAGGCCGAGAGAGCCGAGGCCGATCAGCGTGCGCAGCAGACCTTCGGCGCCGATGCGCCGGTCGTTGGAATTCGTACCCTGCAGGAGCTCGTCGAGTAGAAAGAGTAGCGGTGTGCCGGTCTCGGGGATCGACAGGATACGCCGCAGCCGCAGGATCTCGGCATAAAAACGCGACTGACCCTCGCGCAGCGAATCGCTTACGCGGATGCTCGCGCCGACGGTCATGATTGATAGACGCAGCGTCCGCGCACGGACCGGAGCGCCGGCCATGGCCAGCACCACATTCAGACCGACGGCGCGCAATAGCGTGCTCTTGCCCGACATGTTCGAGCCGCTCACCAGGACGACGGGTGTCGCCTTCGATAACGCGAGATCGTTGCGGACACAGCGATTTTCCGGCAGAAGCGGGTGGCCGAGCCCGTACGCTTCGAAGGTCGGCGTCGCAAGGAGTTCGGGAAACGGGTCGTCCGGGTGCTCATGGCGGTATTGCGCGATCGAGGAGAGCGCCTCGAAGCGCGCCGTCGCCTCGAGCCAGCCTTCGACGTGCGGCGCGTGATCGCGGCGCCAGCGCTCGACGCTCCGGGCGGTCTGAAGCGGCAGGAGCAGCGGCACGTTCAGGAACCAGCGCACGAACGTCGAGCCCAGGCTCGCCTCGGCCACGGACGCGATCCACGCCAGCCGATTCAAAGCCGCCGATGCGGGCCGGCCGTTCGCGCTCAGGGTTCCCTGCAGCGTGCGCAGGGAAGGGGAATCGAACGCCTCGTGCTCGATGTGCCGCAGCAGCTCGGCGAGAGTTCTCAGGCCGCCGGCATCGTAGGCGCCGGTGACGGCGGTGTTGATCCGGCCGATCGCGGCGCGGAACCGGTAGAGCGTGCCCCATTCGAGGAGAATCAGCGCGATGGCCGGCGCCCACAGGCCGAGCGAGAAGGCGCAGATCAGCGCGGCGAGCAGCGCAGCGGGCAGTCCGGCGGCGAGCCAGCGCACTGCCGGATGCTCGAGATCATTCCGCTCTCGAGACCATTCGAGAAGCGCCCGGGGGTTGGCGGCCGCCGTGCCGTCCACGGCGACCGAGGCAATACGTTCACGCTGATCCAGCCGCGGCGCCAGGTCGGCAATTTCCCGGTGACGGCGCTGAATCTCGGCTAGATCCGCCGGCGCCAGCAGCCAGTCGGCGAGCTTGCGCGCACCCATCGGCGTGCGCGCCGCGCACAACAGTTCGAACAGGCTCCCTTCACCGAATACATCGAGATCGGACGCATAGAGGTGTTGGTCGTCCTCGAACAGCGTGCCGCGGTTGCCGGTGCCCGCCCAGCGCTCCTCCAGGCGCGCCAGGCCGCGACGGTAGAAATCCACCTGGCGCGAGGCGTGCGCGAGCCGATGCTCCGCCAGCACGTGGGCCGCGACGGCCGCCGCGAAGGCCAGTACCGGCAGCGCGATCCACGCTGGCGTGAACCAATGGGCGTACCAGGCCATCCAAGCCATGGCCAGCGCGAGCGCGCCGAGCGAGAGCCGCACGGCGCTCAGCCGATTGCTTCGGCGCTGCAGGGCGGCGACGCGCGACTCGCGGACGGCCTGTCTTGCGGCGTACTGATCGTGCGGTGTCACGCACAGAGTATAGCGGGCCATCCGCTCGGCGCAGCCCCGCGCAGCGGCCTGTCCGCGAGCGTGGCGCATTGGTAGGATGCGCACCCCGCGATCCCGAGCGCACGCGCTCGCCGCAGCGCAGCGCGGCGCGGGCCATCGATAACAGCATGCGCAAGGGGTGGCGAGGAATGAGCGACGAGAACACGCCGGTGGGCGCGGACACAGCGTCCGGGACGCTTTGGGGTCATCCGCGCCAGCTGTGGATGCTGTTGGCGGTGACCACCGGTTTCAACTTTTCCTTCTACGGCTACCGCGCTTACCTCGCACCCTATATCGCCGAGCATTTCTACGGCGGCCTGTCGGCTGCGGCGGCGCAGCGCCATGCCGATCTGCTGGCGAGCGGCTTCCTGGCGCTGCTGTATACGACGCCGATAGTTGGCGGCTACGTCGCCGACAAGATTCTCGGCGAGGCGCGGGCGGTGCGGCTGTCGCTGTGGCTGAACCTGGTCGCGCTGCTGCTGATGGCGCAATCGACCCTGTTCGGCTGCGAGATCGGCATGGCGCTGTGCGCGCTGACCGTCGGACTCAACATACCGTTGACGGTGCTGATCGGGCGCAACTATGCCGATGATGACCCGCGCCGCGAGGGCGGGTACACGCTGTTTTATCTGGCGGTCAATTTCGGCTCGTTCATCGCTCCGTTCATCTGCGCCGATCTGGTCGGTCATCGCTACGGGTATCGCTGGGGGTTCATCGCCGCGGCGGTCGGTGAGGCGATCGCGGCGATCATCTTCCAGTTGCGCGAGCAAAAGCTCGAGCCGCTGCTGCCGCGCACTCGGATCGTGGCGGGGATGCGCGCGACCCTCGGGGTGATCGCCGCAATGGCGGTGCTCGTGGTGCCGACGGCGCTGTTGCTGTCGCGGCCGCGGATCCTCGGCTGGGCGATGTATGCGTTCATGGCTGCCCTGGTGATGTACTTCGTGGTCAGTTGCATTCGCCGGCGCGACCGCGTGCAGACCCGGCGCTATCTGGCGCTGTTGCTGCTGTTCGGGGCGCTGGTGATGTTCTGGACGTTCAGCTTACAGGGCGTGACGTCGCTGAACTTCTTCGCCCGCGACTATGTCAACGCGCCGTTCAACTACACGCTGTTCCAGTCGGCCAATCCCCTCTACATATTGCTGTTCGCGCCCCTGATGGCGCTGTTATGGCCGTGGCTCAGCCGTCGTGGCCGGGATCCGTCGACGCCGCGTAAATTCGGTATCGGCATCCTGCTGGTCGCGTTGAGCTACGGTCTGGTCGCCGCCGGCATCCACTTCGGAACCGCCGCCGACGGCAAGGTGGGCTGGTGGGTGCTGGCGGGATGCTATCTGCTGCAGACCATCGGGGAATTGGCGCTCTCGCCGATCGGGTACGGCCTGGTGGGATTGCTCGCCGCCAAGGAGGAAACATCGTTCGCGATGGGCGGATGGTTCTTCGGCAGCGCGCTCGCCTATCAGTTGGCGGGCCGGATCGCCATCCTCACGACCGGGTCGGGCACGAACGCGTATTCCGGTATCGCCGATTACGAGCACGTCTACCTGTGGATGTTCGCGGCGGGGACGGTAGTCAGCCTGGGCTATCTGCTCGGCGCGCCGCAGGTCCGCAAGCTCATGCATGGTGTGCATTGAGCGTGCGGTGACGGCGGGAAGCGGACGGCGCACAATGATGGCCGGTATCCTGGCGCGGAGCGGGTCGGTGGGCGGGGAGGTATGCGCTCGATTCGGAGATTATGTCATCTCGGACGATCCGCGCCGGATCGATGTCCGGGCGGTGCATGCCTTTCTGCGCACCGCGTATTGGTCGCAGGGCATCCCGCTGGAGACCGTCGAACGCGCGCTGCGGGCGTCGCTGTGCATCGGGGCCTACGCTGGCGATGGCGCGCAGGTCGGCCTGTGCCGGCTGGTCTCCGATTTCACGATCTTCTGTTATGTCTCGGACGTCTACGTGCTCGAAGCGCACCGCGGCCGTGGAGTGTCCAAGGCCATGATGGCTGCGGCGATGGACCATCCGCGATTGCAGGGCCTGAGGCGCTGGCTGCTGGTCACGCATGACGCGCACGGCCTGTATCGGCAGTTCGGGTTCAAGACGCTCGCGTACCCCGAGCGGCACATGGAGCGAATCGATCCGCAGATCTATCTGCGGACCGCGCCGCCGGAGGAGAAGGACGGGTAGTCTGGGGCGCGCCCCGGTCCGCCCCGTGATTTCGCGAATCGTGGCACAGTTCATGGCGAGCGCCCTCGCCCCGGGGTAAGCAGCACAGGATCATGCGTGCATCATTCTCCTTCATCGGCACGATGCTGGTCGGCTCGATCGGCTGGTGGATCGGGGCATACGTGGGCTTCGGCACTGCGTTCGTGCTGAGCACCATCGGCAGCGGCTTCGGCATGTACTGGGGGCGCAAGCTGTTCGACCAATGGCTGGGATGACGGGGCGCCTGCCCGGACCGCACGAGACGCGCTATCGAGCATGACGGGCCGCAGGAGGCGGCGCGGCCGGTGCGTCGTCGCGCGCCGGCTCGAGCAGCTCGGGACCGTCGTTTTTCGGGTTGTTTACCCGGGGGCTGACGCGATAGGCGCGCATCCGCCGTGCCGCATAGGCCCGCAGCGCCGTGTGGGCCTGCGGCGCGCTGCCCTCCAGCCAGAGGTCGAATTCCGCCGGCGCGAGGATGGCGGGCATCCGCCCCGGGTGCGCGCCGGCATTGTGAATGCCGCGCAGCAGCTCGTTCGCCGGCAGCGTCACCAGCGCACAGCTGTCGATCACCGTGCCATCGGCGGCGGTGCTGCGATCCCACAGGCCGGGAAAGCCGAACACCTCGTGATCGGTCAAATGGATGAAGTACGGCTGCTTGCGGCCATCGGCCTCGAGATGCCACTCGTAGAAGCCGGCCGCGACCTGAATGCAGCGCTGGCCGCGCTTCCAGGGCCCTCGCCACACTGGCGCGGTCTGCAGCTTCTCGATCGTCGCGTTGATGGTGGAGTACTTGGTCGGCACGCCGTGAGCGAAGAACGGGATCAGTCCCCAACGCATCATGACGCCCTCGTGGACGCCCTCGGTCACACGTACGACCGGCACGGACTGTGAGGGTGCGACGTTATAGCGCGCACTAAACGCCCAGTGGACGCGGCCGAGGCGCAGTTCGCGCTCGAACTTAGCCTGTTGCGCAAGAATGTAGCGTCCGCACACGCATTCACTCTAGCCGGCCCGCGCTTCCGGTGCTACGGGCAGGGTGTGCTCGGCATGCGTGCCAGAGGATTCAATGCGTTGCGTCATCCAGTGTCGGAACGTAACAAGGACTGCGTGGACAGCACCGTCTGGAACGCGGAAAGCTACCGGCATGGCGTTGCCGCTGACATCCTCGACCCGACTTGCCGACCACCGCGATGCCTTTGTGGAGCTGCGCTGTGGCGCGTGCGCTCATCAACGCGAAGTCCGTGCGGACGCGCTGGCGAGAATGCTGGGGTGGGAGACGCCACTGATGGCGCGCCTGGAGCGGTTCCGCTGCTCGCGCTGCGGCGCGCGCCGGGTCGAGATCCGCTTGGGCTACGTGCGCAGGTCCCGGGGTTGAGTGTCGCATTCGTGAAGAGCCCTGTGCCCGAGGAGGCCGCGGACCATTGGGCCGAGCTCCTCGGCGGTTCGCTGCTTGCTGATGAATCCGTTCGCACCGGCCTCGGTTGCCCTCGTCCGGTAAACGTCGGTATCGCTTCGGGAGTGGATGACCACGGGAATCGCTGGCGCAACGTGGCGGATACGCCGTGTCGCCTCGATGCCGTTCATGCCGGGGAGGCCGATGTCCATCACCACCACGTCAGGCGGGTCGAGAGCAATCCGCTCAAGCGCCGTCTCGGCGTCCCGGACCACTGAGATGCCCAGGGACCCGTCAAACGCCGGGTCGCGGCCCAGCGTGCTGAGCAGCAGCTCGATGACGGTTTTGCTCGTCGGGGCGTGGTCCTCCACGATCAGGATACGGAATTCGCGTCGGTGGCCGGTAGGCGGCTCGTCCGGATTGCAAGTCGTCATCGTCAAGTGGCTGGCTCGTGTGTTTCGGCTACAGTCCAGCACGCGTTCGACCTTGGGTCTGTAAGGAATTCTCGACGACCGCGTTATTCCAGCGGCGTCAGGCCATGCAGGATCGCGAACTTGATCAGGCCGGCGAGATCCGTGACTTGCAGCTTCTGCATCAGCCGGCTGCGGTACGTATCGACGGTTTTGGGGGACAGACCCAGAATCCGGCCGATCTCGGCGCTCGAGCACCCGTCACAGACCAGTTTCAGGATCTGCCGCTCGCGATTGCTCAGGCTGTCGATGGGCCTCGCGCCGCGTCGGTTGCTGATGCTCTCGGCGACGATCTCGGCGATGCGCCCGCTCAAGTGCCGTCGTCCGAGATGCACGGCCCGGACGGTCTCGGCGATTTCACGGCCGGCATTCTCCTTCAGTAGATAGCTGCGCGCGCCGGCTTCGAGCGCCTGCATGACGTGCTGGGCGGAAGAGTGCATCGATAGGATCACGATCGCCATTGTGGGACGTGTCGCGAGAACCTGGCGCGTCACGGCAATGCCGTCGAGTTCGGGCATGGATACGTCGAGGATCGCGACGTGCGGGCTCAGGGCGAGAATCCGCTCGATCGCCTGATGACCGCTCGCGGCCGTGCCCACAACCTTGATGTCGGGAGCCGATTCGAGAATTGCGACGAGCCCGTCGCGCACGACCGCGTGGTCGTCCGCGACGAATACCGTGATGCGGCCGGAGAGCACGCGATCAGATCCGCGTGGGTTCGGCCGGCCGGAGGATCGTGACGATCACGCCGGTGCCGCCGCCCGGCGTGGCATCCACCGCGCAATGCGCGCCGATGAGCTCGGCCCGCTCGGTCATGGTGAGCATGCCCATGCCGCCATGATGTCTCGAGGCTGGATCGAACCCGAGGCCGTCGTCGCGAACCTCGAGCCTCGTGCCTCGGCCGGTGGGTTCGAGCGTGATGAGCACTTGCCGGGCGCGAGCATGCTTGACGACGTTGGTCAGCGCCTCCTGCGCGATCCTGAACAGGGCGATCGCCGTGGTCGAAGTCAGCGGTGGCTGGGGCTCTTCGCCCCGCACCGTCACTGCAAACCCGGCCCGTTCCGCCACACGATAGGCATGCTCGCGCAGCGCGGCCAGAAGTCCGAACTCGTCTAGGCCGGGCGGACGCAGCTCGGCCATCACATTCCGCAGGCGCAGTGCGCAGTCCTCCAGCAGCTTCTGCGAATCATCCAGCCGCTGGGCGATCGCCCCAGGGAGCGGCTGGCCGAGCTTGCCGCGCAGGATGGCCAGATTCAGGCTGACCGCGCCGACATCCTGTGCGACAGAGTCGTGCAGCTCCCGTCCGAGGGCCTGACGCTCGGTCTCCTGGATCTCGAGCGCCTGGCGCGAGAGGGCCTGCAATCGCTGCAGGTGCGCGTCGCGGGCCTGTTCCGCGGCCATGCGCGCGCTGATGTCGACGCCGACATCGATCAAGAAATCCTCGCCCGCGAATCTCAGCCGCCGGCCGGTGAACAGATACGGAATCGCGCCGCCCGAACGCGTCACGAACGGTACTTCGATCGAATCTTCTCCCTGGCTGAAGACCCGCTCGATCCGCTCCCGGACCCTCTGCCTGTGCTGCGAATCGATGAAATCCAGCGGGTTCATGTGCTGCAGCTGTTCGGCGCTGCAGCCGGTGACCTCGAGGAAATTACGGTTCCAACGGCGATACCGGCCGTCGCGGTCGAGAAAGTACACGACGCCGGGCATGCTCTCCATGATCGCCTCGGTGAAGCGCTGCTCGCGCCCCAGCGCCTCGATCGACTGAATCTGCGCCGTCACGTCGCGGTAGCTGCCGATGTAGTGCGTCAGGCGATCCTGCGCGTCGCGCACCGCCGAGAGGATCAGCCAACAGGAGATCTCGCGTCCGTCACGGCCGAGGTTCACGATTTCCCCGGTCCAGCGGCCATGGGTGCGCAGCGCCTCCCACATCGACTGGAAATATGCCGAGTCGTGGCGGCCCGAGGCGAGCAGCGCCGGATCGCGCCCGAGGAGCTCCTCGCGCCGGTACCCAAAGAGCTTCTCGAACGACGGGTTGATGAGTACGATCCGGTTGTGCGCATCCGTCACCATCACCGCCGCGACACTGTTCTCGAACGCGCGTTCGAGAACGGCGAGCTGCTTATCCTGCCGCTCGGCGCGATCAAGGGCCGCTTGCAGCGCGCTTCGGGTGCGCAGCATTTCGATGCACACGGCGAGATCGTCGCCGAGACGCCGGAACTGCTCGAGCTGCTGGGCGTCGAACGCCGTCTTGCGCTCGGAGTAGACGCTCAGCGACATCGCCAGGGCGCCACCCGGCAGGCATATGGGCAGGACGAACGAGGAGCGCAGACCGAAGGCGACGGCTCGGGCGCACCACGGGCTGAAGCGCTCGTCGGCCGCCAGATCGTCGTTGAATTGCACCTCGCCGGTGCGAATGGCGCGGCCCATCGGTCCATTGCCGAGCGGGGAATCGTCCCAGGTGACGGCGAGTCCCTCGATGTAACCGATGGCTTTGCCGGCGGCGGCCACGACCCGCACCGTGCGTCCGGGCGTCTGCTCGGCGATACAGACCGTCGCGAGCGCAAACGGCTCCGCCGAGCTCAGCGCTTCGCAGATCGACTGGTATAACTGCGTTTCGCTTGTAGCCCGCACGAGCGCGCGGTGCGCCTCATTGATCGCCGCGAGAACCCAATTGTGCCGCTCGGCGGCACTGGGGCGCGTTCGCTTGCGCGTCGTGCGCTTGGTCGTGCTGCGTTCGAGCACCAGTGCTCTCCCTCGGCACAGAACGGCCATCGCGGGATGGCCCGTAAAGCGTCAATCTAGCGCGCGATCCGAACCGGGTCAACGCAGGCGGCGGTCGCCGCTCAGGAGGGCTGTGAAGCGGCCGTGCGCGGAGCCGGCGCTTCGCCCAGCAGGCGCATCAGGTCCGTCAGCGGCTTGGGACGGCTGAACAGATAGCCTTGCGCGATCTCGCAGCCGATGCTCGTGAGCAGATCACGCTGGAATGGAGTCTCGACGCCCTCGATCACCAAGTCCACCCCGAGTCCGCGCGCCATCGAGACGATGGCCTTCAGAATCGATACGTCGCTGGGCGCCCCGGGACGCAGATGCGCAATGAAACTACGGTCGAGTTTGAGTTTGTCGACCGGTAAATGGCGCAGGTATTGCAGCGAGGAATAGCCGGCGCCGAAATCGTCGATGGCGACGCGCACGCCGAGCTGACGCAGCGCGCAGAGCGCGTGCGACGTTCCGCCAGTTTGTTCGATCAGGACCGTTTCGGTCAACTCGAGCTCCAGCATGCGCGCATCGACGCCGCTGTCGGCGAGCGCGTCTTGCACGGTCCGCAGGAAGGCGGGATCCGCGAGCTGCACTCCGGAGACGTTTACCGAGATCCGCGGAAGCGGCAGCTCGGCGGCGCGGCAGCGGTGGGCGGCGCGCAGCGCATCGCGCAGGATCCACTCGCCGAGAGGGCCGATCAGGCCGGATTCCTCGGCGATCGGGATGAAGCTCTCGGGAGTCTGTATGCCGAATAACGGGTGGTTCCAGCGTACCAGCGCCTCGACCCCGAGCACGCGCCCGGTGCGCAGCTGCACGATCGGCTGATAGTACAACTCGAATTCGCGTCGCTCGATCGCGCCGCGCAGGGATTGCTTGACGATGACCTGTGTGCGCAGATGATCGTCGATATCGCTGCTGTAGAGGCTGATGCCCGGCCGCGCCGCGCGTTTGCAGACGTGCAGCGCGATGTCGGCGTGTTGGGCGAACTCCGTGGCGCTGCGCGCTCCCGCTGAGGCCGGCGGGTCGGTCGTCTCGAAGCACAGCCCGATTCGCGCCGGGAGGTTGATGGCTCCGTCGGCGAAAGAGAAGGGTGTAGAGAGAATGGTGGCGGCGGTGGTGGCGATCTGCCGCGCGCTGTCCTCGGACTCGGCTCCCATGCCGAGCACGGCGAATTGATCTGCCTGCATCCGGTAGAAGCGGCTGCCGGCGGGAAAAGCAATGTGCAGCCGCGCGGCGATCAGCGTGAGTATCTGATCGCCTTTGGCAATGCCGTAGGTGTCGTTGATTTCGTGAAAGCGCACGAAGTCGATCATGAACAGCGTCGCGGACCGGCCGCTGGCGCGCGCGTCGCGCATATATTCGGCCAGCTCGGCGTGGAATTTCTGCGCGTTCGGCAGCCGGGTGAGTGGATCGTAGTCGCGCAGGTAAGTCAGCTCCGCTCGGGCGGTCTTCTCCGGCGTGATGTCCAGTGTCACCCCGTTCCAGACGATGTCGCCGTTCGCACGTCGCACCGGTCGGGCGCGCGAGCGCAGCCAGCGCGGCTCGCCGTCGGGCCTGTCGATGGCGAACTCCAGATCGACGCTGGAGAGCGTTTCGGCGGAGCGTCGCAAGCTCTGCATCACTCGTCGGCGGTCCGGCGGCAGCGTCAGGGCGAACAGCTCGTGCGGCTCGAGCGGCGCGTCGGGG
>JAJZZR010000283.1 GCA_021797465.1 Pseudomonadota bacterium
AGCGGTACATGCCCGCTGGCGGCTCTCCCTGCCCGATCTGGCGTGGGTTTCCCCCGCGGCGGGCGGGTCGCTGGTGCTCACCGGCTCGGCCCAGGGCCCCTTGCACGCGCTGACACTCCTCGCGCGGGCGCATGCGCGCCTGTCCCTGCACGGGGCGCCAGCCGAATCTCTCCGGGCCACCGTGCGGGCCCGCGGGCTGCCCTCCGCCACCCATGCCGAGCTGCGGGTCGGGGGCACGCTCGCCGGCGCACCGGTGGCGCTCGAGGTCTTACTGGTGCGATCGCAGACTCATAGCTATGACCTCGACGTACGGCGCATGACTTGGAGAAGCGTAAGCCTCACCGGGCGTCTGCGTTCGGGCTCGAGCCTCGCATCCACACGCGGCCAGTTGCACCTGAGCATCGCGCGGCTGGCGGATCTACGGCCCCTGCTCGCAACGACGCTCACGGGACGCCTCGACGGGACCCTCGCGCTGGCACCGGTGGCGGGTCACGCGGGCGCCCGCATACGGTTGGTCGCCCGCCACCTCGAGGCGCACGGTGTCGAAGGCGATGTCAGGCTGTCCGCCGTCGGCCCGCTCGATGCGCTGCGTCTTCGGCTCGCCGCCGAATCGCCCGACATCCGCGGCGCGCCGGCAAGCCTGACGGCCACGGCTCGGCTCGATCGCCGGCCGCGGACGCTCGATCTGCGCGCTTTCGCCGCGCACTATCGGGGTCAGACACTGCAGCTGCTTGCGCCGTCGCAAGTAACCTGGTCGGGCGGTCTCGCGGTACGCAATCTGCGGCTCGGGGTCCAGCGAACCGTCATCGCGCTCAATGGGAGGCTGTCCCCGACACTCGATGTTCGCGCGTCGCTTCATCGGCTCGATGCCGGACTGATCGATGCGTTCGCACCGCACCTGCTCTCGAGCGGCACGTTCAGCGCCGAGGCACGACTCAAGGGCCGCCGCACCTCGCCGGTCGGCCACGTGTCGCTCGAGCTCACCGGCCTGAGATTCGCCGGCCCGGAGATGCAGGGACTGCCGGCGGTCGATATGCGCGGCCACGCGCGCCTGCGCGCCGGGGTGGCCGCGGTTTCCGCCGTGCTCGTGGCGGGACCGGCGTCGCGCCTGTCGCTGAGCGGTCGCACGCCGCTCAGCCGCGCGGGGCGGGTTGCCCTGAAACTCACCGGCTCGATGAACGCAGCGCTGATGAACGCCATCCTCGAGGCCAGAGGCGAGCGCGCGGCGGGAACGCTCGCCGTCGATGCCCGCGTGAGCGGCAGGGCGCAAGACCCGCGGATCCGCGGCGTCGTCACCCTCGCGAACGGAGATCTGCGCGACTACGCCGAAGGCGTCCACATCGGCGACATCAACGCGCGCCTCGTCGGCGACCAGGGTGTCTTGAGGATCTCGAGCCTGACGGCGCGGGCCGGTCCGGGCCACCTGTCCGCGACCGGCACGATCGGGATTCTCCAACCGCGGATGCCGATCGATGTCTCCGTGATCGCCCATCGGATCCGGCCGATCACCAATGACATTCTGACCGCCGATCTCGGTGCCGACATCCACGTCGTGGGTACGCTGCGCGATCGCGTGAACGTCACCGGCACCATCCATCTCCACCATGCCGAGATCAGCATCCCGAACGGACTTCCGCCGAATGTCGCGACGCTGGATGTGATCCGCCCGGGCCAGGCGCTCCAGCCGGTGCGCCCGGCGCGCCGGCTGGTGATCGGCCTCGGGCTGACTCTGGACGCCCGGCGGGCCATATTCGTCCGCGGAAGAGGACTCGACGCCCAGCTCGGCGGCAAGCTCGAAATCGCGGGCACATCCGCCCATCCTCGCGTGAGCGGCGGCTTCTCGATGACCCGCGGCACCTTCTCGCTGGCGGGCACGAGCCTCGACTTCACGAGCGGCCGGGTCAGCTTCAACGGCGAGGGCCTGCGGCACCGGATCGATCCCACCCTCGATTTCGTCGCGCAGAGCAGCGTGATGTACACCTCCGCGACGACCGTCACGCTGCGTGTCACGGGCTTCGCGGATGATCCGCACATATCGCTCACGAGCAGTCCCCAACTGCCGCAGGACGATCTGCTCGCGCTGCTGCTGTTCGGCGAGCCCGCCTCCCAACTCTCGCCTTACCAGCTCGGCGAGACCGGCGCTGCGCTCGCCACCCTGGACGGGCTCGGCGGATCGGGCGCCAGCAGTCTCAATCCCCTGACCTGGATCCGGCGTCACCTGGATCTGAACACGCTGTCGGTCGCAAGCGGCCAGCCGACCGGGGCCACCGGCGCCGCTCCCGGCACGCGGACCGGCGGCGCGAGCGTCACCGCCGGCAAGTACCTGTCGAACAACATATACGTCGCGGCGACACACACGACACAAGGCACCAGCCAGATTCGCGTCGATATCGACCTGAGCCGCAACTTGAAGCTCGAGACGCGCTTGGGCAACGGAACCGCGACCACGCAAGGGACGACTCCGCAGAACGATCCCGGCAGTAGCATCGGCCTGGCCTATCAGCTGCGTTATTGAGCCGCGCTGGATCCGGGCCCCCTGTCCGGCGCGGCGCGCGTAGCGCCAAAAAGCCTCGTTTTGGGCTCCAGGCACCGGCTTGCCCGGCGCCCCATTCCGTGCCGGCGATTGAGCCTGCGCAATCGCCTCGAGGCCATGCGTAACGACTGAATTCCCAACCCATTGCTCTGGCCTGATGCGAGAGCCGGATGCGATATCATGCGCGTTCGGACCCCCCACAGCTGGAGGCTAGGCGTCACATGGCGAACGAGCACTTTCCGATTGATCTCAAGCAGTTGCGGCCGCTGAAGCTCGATCCGAGGCTGGGCGCGCTGACCGATGCGCAAAAGGCGGATCTCCGCCACAACATCCAGCTGTGCCGCAACGCAATCGTTTTCTTCACGGCGCTGTCGGGAGCCAAGGGCCTGTCCGGGCACACCGGCGGCGCGTACGACACCGTGCCGGAAGTGATGATCATTCGGGGGTTCATCGCCAACGGCGCGCCCATCGTGCCCATCTTCTATGACGAGGCCGGCCACCGGGTCGCCACGCAGTACCTGCTCGCCGTCCTCGACGGCGCCATGCCGGCCGAGCGTCTGCTGCATTACCGCGAATTCGACAGCGGCCTGCCGGGGCATCCCGAGAAGCAGCTGACCCCGGGTGTGCACTTCAGCTCCGGCCGGCTCGGCCACCTGTGGGCGTTCTGCAATGGCGTCGCCATGGCGAATCCCGACAAAGCCGTGGTCCTGCTGGGCTCCGACGGAAGCCAGATGGAAGGCGACGACGCGGAAGCGGCGCGGCTGG
>JAJZZR010000510.1 GCA_021797465.1 Pseudomonadota bacterium
AGCTCACAAAAATCAAATTCCGACGCCGATTCTAACCCGCGAAAGCCGGCGCGACACCCTAAAATCCGGCAGAAATCAAAAGATTTTCAGCCTCTGAGGTCTCGAAGAGTCAGGTCAAGCACGCCCAGGCCGGGACTCTGGTTGAGGCGACGGACGATCTCCATCAGGGCCAGGGTCGCGGCGATCACCCCGACAAAGGGCACGCCAACCGTTTTCGATGCGATTTCCAGCAAGCCGCAATCATCCAGGCCACGCGCGGCCAGGTCCTGATAGGCGGTCGCCGTCGCTACCGCCTTGGCGTCCGCAGTGCGGGCGCTAGAGGCCTCGCCCCATCGCGCGCGAGCAGCGACCGGGCCAGGGAAAGTGTGCAACCGCATGGCTAGATATTCACGCGGACCCGCGCCCAGACCTGCGTCGACCACCAGGTCGAAGTGGGGGTCTTCTAGAGTCGCCCGCGCCTCAGCGTTGTCGACGCCGCAGAATAGGACGCGCGGGTCGTCCTCGGCCAGCGTGATATCGCCCGTAAAACGCCGCTCGACGAGTCGAGTCCGGAACCCCCGCGCCTCCGCCCATGCCGCCAATTCACGAGTCTTAAGGCGGCCGACCATGTCGACTCTGGTCAAGACGGACGTGCTGTCGTTCGCCAGGGCGAGGCGGTCGAAATCCTGGAGGGTTAATTCTACCTCAGTCGGGCGTTCGAACGGGAGCAGGCCCAGGGTCCACAGGAACGCCTGGCCCAAGTGGCCAAGGCCGAGGACCCAAAGCTTGCTCGGCGCCACCCAGCCCGCGGGACCCGAGCCGCTGCGCCAGGGTGCGCGCGGATCCCACAGCGACAGACCCACGTCTCGGTCGGCCGCCATCGGGTTGCCGCGCAGACGCTGGAACACTTCAGCGACGGCCAGGGCGCCAGCCAAGACCGCGGCGGGCATGTCATTCGCACCTTCGGCCAGCCGTTCGCCGTCGCCAGCGACGAACACGCCTCCGCGCCAGTCGCCGAAGGTGACTTGCAGCGCTGTGGCGGGCGCCCCGTCGCCCAACCAGGTGAGCGGTGTCTGCGGCGAGAGCTCGGCCCGAGGCGTTCCGCCAAGCGCTACAACCGCGTCTCCCAGGGTTTCGCCGAGGCCGGGGAGATCGACCAGCAAGGGGACCTGGAGGTCGCCAAGGACTTCCACCCCACCCAACAAGGCGCGCCGCCCGCAGTTCACCATGGTCAGCAAAGCGGCTTGGACGGCCGGCGACTGGCCGCCAGCGGCGCCCAGGCCGATGGCCATGCGATAGCTGGCGAACAGGGCGTAGGCGGCTTCAACGCTGTCGGCCTCGCCGTTGTCCAAGGCCATCTTGACCCCCCGATGCAGAGTGTCAGGACGCATTTCGGCGATCATCTGGTTCATCATGCAAAGGTTCCCGTCTTGAGGATGCGCCGGCTGCGCCATCCGCTCAAATTGGTCCATGCGTGCGAGCCCTCGTAGCGGTAGAGGCCCATGCGGTGACGCCACACCGGGCTGCTGGCGAAGCGTTCGACGATGAGGGCCAGGTGACCCGGCCGCGCGATCATTGGATTGCGTCGATCGGCCTCGCTCTGGGTCGCGGCGCCGCCGTGGGTGTGGACGTCGGCCAGCACCTGCAGGCCTGAGGACCGGCAGATCCCCCAAAGCCTCTCGAAAGCGTCAGCGTAAAGGACACACACCCCAGTGCTGTAAGCATTCGCGTCGAGGTCGTCATAGAAGATACAGGTCTCGAACAGGCGCCGATTGCCCTGGCGTTTGCCGAGCAGGAAGGCGCCGCTTTCGGTCCTACCGCCGCCGCGGCGGCGCAGCTCGGCCATGAGGGCGAGCCATTGATCCCGCGGAATGAAGAGTTTGTCAGCCACCACGCGCCCCCATGTAATCCACGCTGTTCAGCAGCTCGTGCAGGAACTCGAGGTACTGCTGGAGGCCCTTTTCGGGGCGCCAGACGTACGCAGGGTGCTCCTGACGCCAGTTCGCATGGCCGGCGATGCTTATCCGGTCGCAGGGCGCGTACAGGCAGCCCCCGTTCTGCCAATCCGGGCGGAACACAGCCGAGACCCGGCGAGCGCCGGCAGGCCACAGGCCGAAGGGCAGCGGCGCGCCGGTTGCGATGAGCCAAGGCCGCGCGGTCGGCGGGTCTTGGGGATAGCCTGTACAGTCGAACCGAAAGCCGTAAGTGTCAGGGGCGCCGGCCCGGGGCGCGGCGGTGATCTCGACTTCGACAACCGGCCAGGCGATGCGGACGATGCGCCACCGGCCGAGGTAGACGGCGAGCTGAAAGGCGCCCGCCGCTACCTCGTCCAGGAAGGCCTGCTCGTCCGGACGGGGAAGCACAGCGGTCATGCTAGCCCTCGACCCGCTTGACGGGCACCAGGCTGAACGCCAGATCGCAGCAGCCGGACACCAGGGCGCCGATCTGCACGTCTGGGTCCGGCCGGTCGGTGGTCCCCGTGATCTGCAGGACGTGCTCGCTGGCGTCGACCGGCGACATCTTGAGCTCGTGCACGTACCAGCGCTTGACGTGGTTCACCGTCGCTGTGGGCGGGAACTCGTGGCGCACTTCGGGCGTGTCGGCGTAGTGCAGGGCGACGTTGATCTTCTTGCGGCGGTGCACGTGGACCCGGTGCTTGTCCTTCACGCCCTGGTGGTGGAGCGGCTTGTCGACGTGCAGCGGGTGCTCGTCTTCACCGGCGAAGACCATGGCCTCTTCGATGGCCAGGCCGAGAGCGGCCGCGGCCGCGAGGACCGCGTCGGGTCCTGCGTCTTCGGCGACCTCGATCAGTTCGATGGACCGGCGGCCCTCGACCTGCATGAACAGTTTCAATTTGGACATTGGGAGGAAACCTCTTGCTTGGTTGGTGCGGTTTTCACCGCCGCAAGAGGTTCAAGAGCGCTCGATGCGAGACCGGAAATCGGCCGGCCAGATTTCCTGCTACAGGCGCAGCCCGTCCGTCGGACAGATGAAGAAGAAGGGGCAGGTCGGGCAGTTGCGGCTGCTGCGTTTCGGATCGAACCGACCTGCTGCAATGGCGCTCAACGCCTCCGCCGCTTCGTCGACCGCCTCGGTCAGTTTGCCGGCGGCGACCGTGGCGTCTTTTTGACTGCCATCGAGGAGCGAGATATGCAAGAAGCTGGCGGCCACCCCTTCGTCGCGCTTCACCATGGCTTGCAGGAGTGCATAGCGAGCCTTCGGCGTTTCTCCGCTCTTGGCAAGCCGCCCAGCCTTCATCCGCTGGATGACGATGCCGCCTCCGGCCATTTGGATGTGATCGGCGCGGGCGGTGATCAGA
>JAJZZR010000402.1 GCA_021797465.1 Pseudomonadota bacterium
TTGCATTTCAACGTGCAGGCCTGCGGCAACAGCCATGTTCACCAGGGTGTCGAGGCTGAATAGGCTGATCTTGCCGCGCAGCAGGTCGGACACACGCGGTTGCGTGACGCCCTGTCAACGGCGGATCAAAACCAGGCCGGCGCGGCGGCGCAAAAACCATCAAGATTCTGGCGGATCGTCAGAATCTCCGTAGCGCCTTCATCGTCGACCTCGTCAGGGAGTTGGTCGAATTCGGCTGGATTCTCTTTGAAATTTCGAGCGGCGGATTCGGGGCGGTCCAGACCAAAACGCTCGAAGCGGCGAAGACTGTGACCGCGAAGCGCTTCCTTAGCGATGAGGAACGACGGGCTCTTCGGCAAGGCAAGATTGCGCCCGAAGCATTCGAGAAGGAGGCCAAACCTTCGGAAGAAGACGCGCCCGATGACGAATAGGCACAAGTTTCTTGCATTAACCTCCCGCCGGTCCTGATGTTTGCGCCGGGGCCGGCCGGTGGTTCGCCCTGCCTCGGCCCGGACTTTTTGCGCCAGACCCTTCCTAAGCGGTTAGGTTTTGCTATATTGGGATATGCCCACGATCTTGCGCATCGGCGGCCTACGGGTCGTGATCTATCCGAACGACCATCGCCCCGCCCATGTCCACGTGATCGGCGACGGGGAAGCGGTGTTCATCCTGAACTGCCCGGACGGCCCGCCAGAGCTGCGTGAGAGCTATGGGTTTAATCGGTCGGACGTGGCCCGCATCGAGGTGGACCTGGCTGACCACATTGCAACCCTATGCTCCGAATGGAGGGATATTCATGGCCGTTACTGAACAAGAGTTCGCCCAGGCCGAGAAGCGCGCCCAGGCGCACCGCCAGGCGGGCTATGCTGTGGCCGCTCGCTACGACCGGCGCACGTCGCGCGTAGTGGTGAAGCTCAACACGGATGTGCAGATCAGCTTTCCGCCGCGCTTGGCCGAGGGCCTGGCCGACGCCTCGCTGGATGACTTGGCCGTCATCGAAATCAGCCCCTCGGGTCTGGGCCTTCACTGGCCGAAGCTCGATGCGGACCTATACGTGCCCGGCCTTCTGGCTGGCCACCTCGGTTCCAAGCGATGGATGGCCGCCCAGCTCGGCGCGGCCGGGGGCAGCGTGCGCAGCCCCACCAAGGCCGTCAGCTCCCGCGAGAATGGCCGCAAAGGCGGTCGGCCGCGCAAGGTGGCCAACGGATAACGTAGTCATGGATATTGACGATCCGAAGATCATTACCCTGCGCGAGAAAGTAACCGCTGCTCAACAAGAATTCGACATGGCGGTGACGTTCCATGAAACCTGGAAGCCGGCCGCTTACGACGGAAACCTACACTCGCGCATGGGGCAGTCATATGCTTCACAGGCTTTCCTCGTGGCGCGGACAGCTCTACGGCGCGAAATGGTCCTCGCCCTGATGCGCTTGTGGGACACCAACCCAAAAGCCATTCGGATGCAGTGGATCGCGAGCGTCCTTCGCGAGCAACCTGCCATCGACGCGCTGGCGAAAGATCGGGTCGACCGAATCGGCCTGCCCGAGGCCATCGACCAAATGAAAAATGACCTCGGAACACGAGCGGCCGAGGCAGTTCGGTTGATCAACAAATACATGGAGGGAGGCTCGCACGCTGCGGTGCTGAAAAAGCTGCAAGCCCTGCGCCACGAGCGCCTGGCGCATCGGCAGCTCGCACCGACCACTGCTCCCGGCGCAAGCGCTACGGATGAAGAAATCGAGGAGTTCTATCAGGACAACGCCAAGCTCGTTTATATTCTGCTGAGCGTGGTCAACGCGATAGCCTACGATCCAGAAGACACCGCCAAGGTCTACCGCCACTATGCTGGACACTTTTGGGCGGCTGCTCGCGGCGAGCAGACCCAAGGCCACCCCAACTACCGGCCGCCCCTGCCTGAGCGTGAGCTAGCCGAGCGTCGTGCGGCTCTGAACAATGCCATTGCGACCCAACGCCTTGAAGGCTTGGAGCCTGACGCGCAGACGGTCGCCGATCTAGAGCGCGTTGTGCGCGGCGAAGTCGAGGTTGGGGATGTGATCGCGCGGCTCCGTCAGAGGATCTCCGCCGGCGAATTCAAGACCCACCCAGACGCGCACGAAAGCTAACGGACAACATGGCTTCTCGAATGTACCCGGTCCACTTCATCGCCTATGACCTGGCTTCCCGACCGCACAGCAATAGCTCCGCCGGAGTGATCCATTTTCCGCCTGATATGGTCAGGATTGAAAGGACGGCAGGCGGTGTCTCGCTAAATGTCGGCTACATGCTCCAGATCAATCCGGACACGTGCGCCAGCATCAGCAGCATCACCGCTGATCTGTATTTCCAAGGGAAGCAGTCAGTGCCAGTCGCGCTCGGCGTTGCGGCTGATCCTGAAAGCCACGTCATACACACCGGCTACAAATTCCCCCAAAATGGGATTAACTCCGTGATTAGGGGCTGCTTGCGGTTGCCGCTGAATCTAGCCGGGTTGGAGACAATCGAGCGGCTTCGTGATGGAGAGCAGGCAGACTTCCGCCTGACCGTGCGGGGCAGCGCACTCATCCTCAACCCGACAGAAAAGACCTGGGACGCCTGCATGTTCAAGGTTGACGGCGGTATGCCAATGTCGGCCCAAGTGCAGGTAAGCCGTGATCTCTGGGCTCCGCAGGTCCGGGCCGTCTCCCCCATGGGCAGCATCCTGGTGGAGGTTCCGCTAGCCGCCAGCCGCACGCCTCCGTGGAATACCGTGTGGGAACAACTGGACAAAGCTGCCGGCCACCTAGCTCAGGGCGGAGAAAGCGGGTGGGAAGGCTGCATCGCCAAAATTCGACAAGCGCTCGAACTGCGAGCAAAGATCGAAAAAATCCCGCCAGGTCCGCCGAAATCAGATCATGACCAGGACAGGCGGGAAAGGCTGAATGGGCTAGCTAAGGCCCTGTTCCACTACAGCAGCCTGGCTGTACATGCCGATCGCCACACGACACAGTGGAGCCGCGCAGATGCAATCCTGGCGTACTCGACGCTATGTGCGATCCTAGCCGTCCAAGACCCTTGATCGGGAGCGCAGCCGTGGAATGCACGGAGTGAACCGCCCCGGTTTTCCCGGAGGCTGTTTGGTTTAATCTATGCGACAATTCCCTGGCAACGCCAGCTATGCCAGTGCCTTGGCGACGATGTCCGGATGCTGGCCGATCACCCGCACATAGGCGATGGCAAAATCCGGCGCGGTTGCCCGGGCCTGCTCCCAATCGCGCAAGGTGCCGACCGGAACCCGGAAGCGGCTGGCG
>JAJZZR010000415.1 GCA_021797465.1 Pseudomonadota bacterium
CACACGCTTTGCCAAAGAGCGACTCTGGCATGTCGAGATCGGGTTTGCGCGGCCCGTCCCCGGTCCGCTGCTGATCGGCGACGGCCGTTATTTGGGCCTCGGCTTGATGGCGCCGGTTCGGCACACGGATGGGGTGCTTGCCTTTGCCATCGCGCACGGATTGACGGATCAGGCCGAGCCGCTCGGTCTCACACGCGCCCTGCGCCGCGCCATCATGGCCCGTGTGCAGGAAAAGCTGGGGAAGCACGACACACTCCCTGTCTTCTTCACTGGCCATGCGCCCGATGGCGCCCCGGCGCGATCGGGCAGACATGAGCATCTCGCGTTTTTGTTCGATGCGCCACGCAAGCGATTGTTGATCGTCGCACCGCATATTCTTGCGCGTCACGAAGCTTTCAGCGATGAGAGCCAACATCTTCGCACGCTCGCAGGCGCTCTTGATGGGCTTCACGAATTGCGCGCTGGTCCGGCGGGAAGGGTCTCGCTCGTCTCCCATCCCATCAACATCGAGGATGATCCTCTGTTCGCGCGCTCCAAGACCTGGGAAAGTCTAACCCCCTATCGTGTGACGCGGCACGCGAAGCTGAGGGACGCGGCGGCGGCGCTTGAAGCTGATCTTCTCGCCGAATGCCGACGCGCCGGACTCCCGCAACCGCGGGTCGAGGTCGCCAAGACCTTTGCAAAGCCGGGAGCTGGGCTGTTCGGCCTCGCAAAGCTCAGGTTTCACGGCGCCACGGCAGGACCGGTGCTTCTAGGCCGTGATCGCCATTTCGGTGGCGGGCTGTTCGTGGGAACCAGGTAAGACGAACGATTTCGGGGGCGAGCGCGATGACCGACAACCAGCTCGAATTTCACCTCCCTGCACCGCCGATCAGCGGTGATACCCCGTTCATTCCGGCGCGAATGGTGAACGAGTTCGTCTATTGCCCCAGGCTTGCCTATCTTATGTGGACGCAGGGCGAGTGGATGGAGACAAGTGACACGGTTGAAGGTAATCGTGTTCATGCCCGGGTTGACAAGCCCGGCGCACCGCTTCCGGCACCGCAGGCGCTGGAGACTGGCGATGCGCTGGCAAGTGAAAAGGTCGTCAGCCGGTCGCTAACGCTCTCCTCCACCACCTTGGGGGTCATCGCCAAGCTCGACATTGCCGAGGCGGAGGATGGCGTCGTGACCCCCGTTGATTACAAACGGGGCAAGCGTCCGCATATCGCGCAGGGTGTCTACGAGCCGGAGCGCATCCAGATATGCCTTCAGGCTCTGCTACTCGAAGAGCACGGCTACCGTGTCGAGGAAGGCGCCATCTATTACGCCGAGGGACGGGAGCGTGTGCGCGTCGTGCTGGACGACGGCTTGCGGACCGCGGCGCGCACCGCCGTCAGCGAGCTGCGGTTGACGGTCTCACAAAGCCGCATCCCGCCGCCGCTCAGGGACAGTCCGAAATGCCCGCGCTGTGCGCTCGTGACGGTGTGCCTGCCCGACGAAGTTCGCTCTCTGTCGGGCTCGTCACTTGCGCCGCGGACGATCGCCGTTCCGCCGGACGAGGCGCTGCCGCTGATTGTGCAATCCCAGCACGCCCGGATCGGCAAGGAAGGCGAGACGCTCAAGATCACCGACGAGGAGAAAGGCGAAGCGCAGGTGCGCTTCATCGACATTTCGGATGTGGCGCTCTACGGCAACGTATCGATCACCACGCCGGCGCTCGCGGCGCTGCTCGAACGCGAGATTCCGGTGACCTTTCACAGTCACAGTGGCTGGTTTCGCGGCGTTGCCCACGGC
Source organism: Pseudomonadota bacterium (assembly GCA_021797465.1). Taxonomy (GTDB): domain Bacteria; phylum Pseudomonadota; class Gammaproteobacteria; order Steroidobacterales; family Steroidobacteraceae; genus 13-2-20CM-66-19. The sequence goes on from JAJZZR010000415.1 coordinate 1,777, forward strand.
GTTGGCCATCGCAATGTCGAGATTCGTACGGCGCAATACCGCTTGAGCTTCGACGAGGCCGCGTGTTTGCGGTTCGCAAAGGAGCTGGTCGCGGCGAAGATCACGAACCAGCGGACAATTCTGCGCCGGAATTGGCGCGGACCGCCGGAGGAGCGGCAGGCAGCGCTCGACCGGCTTGGGGCGGCGCGCAAATCCGCGGGTGGCGCGGCGACCCTGGCGCGGCTGCTCGGCGTCGAAGGAGATGCGGCCGCCGTATATTTCCGGGCCTTCGCAGGTCTACTGAGGTCGCCTGAGGACAAGCAAGGCGTCGGTGAACTGGCACCATTTCGTTTCGAGGCGCGCAATCGCCGGCCGCCGACCGACCCAGTCAACGCCATGCTGTCGCTTGCCTATGCGATGCTGACCCGACATTTGACGATCGCGCTGGCATCGGTAGGCCTCGATCCCTATCGGGGCTTTTATCATGCGCCGCGCTATGGCCGTCCGGCGCTGGCGCTCGACCTCATGGAGCCGTTCCGCGCGATCATCGCCGATTCCGTCGTGCTGTCGGCGGTCAATACCGGCGAGGTCGGGCCGAGTGATTTCGTCGTGGCGGTCACGGGTACGGCGCTGACGCAGCCAGGGCGCCGCCGCTTTGTCGAGGCGTTCGAGCGTCGTCTCTCCCAGGAGACAACGCATCCGATCTTCGGCTATCAGGTGAGCATGCGCCGCATGCTGTTGGTTCAGGCACGGTTGCTGTCCCGGTTTCTTTTGGGAGAGCTGCCAGTCTACCCTTACTATTTGCCGCGGTGAGGACTCGCGCAATGGCCGACGAACGCCTCTTCATCGTAACTTACGACATTTCAGACCAACGGCGCTGGCGGCGCGTGTTCAAAGCCATGCATGGGTATGGCGAATGGATACAGCTTTCCGTTTTCCAGTGTCGTCTATCGCAGCGGCGTCGTGCCGAGCTTGAAACGCGATTGCGCGAACTGGTGAAGAATGGGGAGGACCACGTTCTTCTGATCGATGTTGGACCGGCTGACAAGATCGAGCTGGCCATGGAGAGCATCGGCAAAACGTTCTCAAAAATGGAACGCCGAGCTACCGTCATATAGCAAGACCCTGTAACATCGCCCAAGATTCCGACAAAGATGAGCGGCGCTGATTGAATGCGTTTCCTACTCGCTGGGTGCTTTCGAGCGGTGACGTGCCGGGCGAAACCCCGCATCCGCTCGAATCTCGGTAGCTTGTTGAAATCGTGAAGCTCTTTGACATGGTCAATACGATAGCGTGTAGAATTTGGCAGGTTTCGCCCATCGCCGTGGGCCACCGGTCGAAAACGCGGCGAGATTGCGTTGATATCCAAGGGGTTGTAAGGTGGCTCCATCCGAGGCGTGCGCGCCTCGGCCTCATTGAAGCGACGGTGACTGTTGAGAGCGCGGCGTTGACCGCGCTCCATCCGAGGCGTGCGCGCCTCGGCCTCATTGAAGCTTTTTCAATGTTCTCGATCCCTTGACCACGGCG
>JAJZZR010000289.1 GCA_021797465.1 Pseudomonadota bacterium
CGAGATCGTCCCGGACAAGCACGGCAAGCGGCGCGTGCGGGTGAAGGTCGCCAACTTCGTCATCCCCGACACCGAACTGATCCCCGACGAGGTGCGCGCCAAGATTGCCAAGTGGTCGGATTACATCGACTACTGGGCGGTGGACTGGGACTTCCGCCACGATACCTTCATGAACCAGTGGCAGGCCTACCGCACCCGCGCCAACCGCAAGCTGGTGCTGGAGAGCGACGCCCACGAATACGCCGAGCCGGGCCGCTACCAGGTGCTGGTCAAGGTGGTGGACATCTTCGGCAACGACACCAGCCAGTTGCTGACGTGGGAGGTGCGATGAGCGAGCACGTCAACGTCCTGGAAATCGATCTGCCGGAGATACAGGCGCGCAACCCCTACGCGCCGCCGCGCAGCCATCTGGTCAAGGCCGGCGCGGACGCGTGGGAGGAGGCCGCAGGCCGGCGGGAAAGCCGAACCCTCCTGGTGACGCGTATCCGCGAGCAAGTGGATGCCTGGCGCGAAGGCGATTACCCGGGCGCCTCCGACACTACGCGGCGGCTGTTTCAGTACTGGTTCGAGGAAGACCACCTGCTGCCCTCCGGCGAACCGTTCCGCTTCTACTTCTGCCAGCGCGAGGCGGTGGAGACGCTCGCCTATCTCTATGAGGTCGAGCGGCGGCGGGACGTGGCCGAACTGGTCCAGGCCTATTTCGAGAGCCCCGACCTGCTGGAACTGGAGATTCTCACTTCCACCAAGGGCACGCGCAGCTTCCGGCGCTACATCCCGGAGATCGGCAAGCAGGCCGAGCAGGAACTTCCCCCGGCGGGACTGACCCGCTATGCAGTGAAGATGGCCACGGGCAGCGGCAAGACCGTGGTCATGGGGCTGGTCATCGCCTGGAGCCTGTTGCATCGCCGACTGGAGGCGGGCAGCTTGGCGGCGGACAACTTCCTGGTGGTGGCACCGAACGTGATCGTCTACGAGCGGCTGCGCGAGGACTTCGAGTCGGCCCGGGTTTTCCATCAGTTGCCCATCGTGCCGCCGGAATGGAGGAACCAGTTCGCGCTCCAGGTGACCCTGCGGGGAGACGCCCGCGAGCCGGCATCCGCCGGCAACCTGTTCCTCACCAACATCCAGCAGATCTACGAGGACAACGGAGCGCCCCTGGCGCCCATCAACCCGGTCGCGGCTCTGCTGGGCAACGCGCCCAAGGGCAACCTCACCACGGCCACGCCCATGCTGGAGCGGGTCAAGCGCCTGCCCAATCTGATGGTGCTCAACGACGAGGCCCACCACGTCCACGACGAGGACCTCGCCTGGAACAAGACCTTGATGGCGCTGCACGACAACCTCAAGGCCCGGGGCGCCGGTGGGCTCGCGCTATGGCTGGATTTTTCCGCCACGCCCAAGAATCAGAATGGCACCTTCTTCCCCTGGATCGTGGTGGACTACCCGCTGGCCCAGGCGGTGGAAGACCGCATCGTCAAGACCCCGCTCATCATCCACCAGACCGACAAGCCGGACCCCGACCGCTACGCCCACAGCGAGGCGGGTGATGCCTACAGCGAATGGATCGCCATCGCCGTAGAGCGCTGGCGCAGCCACGTGAAGGATTACGGGGCGGTGAATGAGAAGCCGCTGTTGTTCATCATGGCGGAAGACACCAAGGACGCCGACTCCATCGCCGAACGCCTGCGGCGCGAGAAGGAGTTCAAGGACAAGGACCGAGTACTGGTGATCCACACCAAAGGCAATGGGGAAATCACCCAGAAGGATCTGGAAGCGGCACGGGCGGCGGCCAGGGACGTGGATTCTGGTGGATCGCGCATCCGCGCCATCGTCTCGGTGCTGATGCTGCGCGAGGGCTGGGACGTACGCAATGTGTCGGTGATCCTGGGCCTGAGGCCGTTCACCGCCAAGGCCAACATCCTGCCGGAGCAGGCCATCGGCCGGGGCCTGCGCCTGATGCGCGGCGTGCCGCGTGACAACCACCAGATTCTGGAGCTCATCGGCACCAACGCCTTCGAGAACTTCATCCGGGAACTGGAAAAGGAAGGCGTGGGCATCCGCACGGTGAGCAGCCCACCCAAGCCGGGCATCGAGATTTTCCCGGTGGAAGATCGACGGAAATACGATATCGCCATCCCCCGTACCACGCCGCTGTATGAACGCCAGTATCGCCGGTTGGAAGAACTCGACCCGTTGAAGCTGCCGCCTCTGAGTTCCGAGAAGGACCTGGAAAAGGAACTGCGGAACCGGATCGACCTGATGCACGGGATCATCGACGTCAAGGTCGGCTCCGACGAGGTGGCGTTCAACGCGGAAAACGTGCCGCCGGTCGAAAACCTGCTCTCATCCCTTACCAGCCGGGTCGAGCGGCATGCCCGGCTCACCGGGCAGTTCAGCGAACTCTATCCCAAGGTGAGGGAATATGTGCAGAAGCGCTGCTTCGGTGGCATCGTCGAACTGGATGATGCCCGCGTCCGCCGCACGCTCAACCATACCGGGCTGCTCAATGCCATCGCCAATCTGTTTTCACGACAGATCGGCGTGCTGACCACCGAGGCGCAACCCGTCAAACTCGTTGGAGAACCGTACAGGCTATCGGATACGGCCAAGTTCCTCTGGCGGCGCATGGTCGTGCCCGCGAGCAGGACGATCTTCAACCGCGTGGCCTGCTACAACGACTTCGAAGCGCGCTTCGCCGAGTTCCTAGACAGTTGCAAGGACATCGACCGTTTCGCGGCGCTGGCGGAATGGTTCACTGAATTCCACGTGCAGTACCTCTCCAAGGCGGGCGCCATCCGCCTTTACTACCCTGACTTCGTCGCCGTGCAGAGAACCAAGGATGGCCAAGTGAATTGGATCATCGAAACCAAGGGGCGGGAGTTCGAGGACACCGACACCAAGGCGGCGCACATGCATCGCTGGTGCAAGGAGGTCGGGTGTGTAACCGGCGAGCAATGGAATTACCTGAAGGTGCCTCAAAGCGTTTTTGATCAATTCCGCAAAGGGGCGTCCTCACGACGCTTCGATGCCCTTCTCGAATGGGAGGAGCGGCAGCGCAAACTTGGCCTCTGACGAAGTACCGGCGCGATAAGAAGAAGTAATTGCCACAAACGCTTTGGTCGACTGGAACATCACGGCGCGATGCCGGTGATTTCGTAGCCCAGATCCCGCCAGAGGCGTCCCTGGGTATGAGTGGCGCCAAGCGCGATGGCGGCCGCCAGCGCGTCGCGCGTATCGACACCACTTGCCACCACGGCG
>JAJZZR010000206.1 GCA_021797465.1 Pseudomonadota bacterium
GGCGAGACACTGTTGCAGAAGAGACAATGGGAACCCGAAGCGGACCGGGGCGCACCCACCCGATGCCGCCGGGCGCCGTGCGTGAAGTAGCCGGCCGGAAAGCCCTGATGGCACAGCACGAGCGCGACAGCGCCCGAGGCCGGCTCGAAGCCGAGCGGCACCAGCGCCCGCAGACCGAACGCGATCAGCGCAAGCGCGGCGAGCGAGCCGGGCGCGGCGCGGCGCATTGGTCGCGCCGCGCCGAATCGGCTTTGGCGACGTAATAGGCTCAACGGCTCTCCGATTCCCGGCTGAGCAGCCGGGGCGCCATTGTACGCAGTCCGGCGCGCCCGCCGCCCCACGGCGCCGCAGGAGGCGCCGAGCCGAGCGCGCCACGCGCCGAACCGCGCTCAGCCGCGCGGATGCGCCGGCCGGGTTCCGCTCAGAACGAGTAGCCGACCGAGATCACCACGGCATTGGGCCAGAAGTGTATCTTGGAGGAGCGCAGCACGCCGGCGGTGTCCGTGGTGAGGCGGCTGTTGACCTGGGCGACCGAGTAGGACGCCACGACGTGCCAACGAGCGTTCAGGCGATACAGGACGCCGCCGGTGACCGCCGGACCGACCGAGGCCGGCAGCGAGATCGATGTCGGCCCGCCGGACACCGCCGCTCCCGCCGCGGTGATCTGCCGGGAAAAGAAGCGTGTGTAGTTCACGCCGATGCCGACGAACGGCCGCCATGTCGACTGGGGGCTGAAGAAGCTGTACTCGAGCAGCGCGGTCGGTGAGAACCAGCGGATGCTCGCGATCTGCTTGCCGTTGTAGGGCACGGATCCGACGAAGGCCGGTCCGACCGCCTTCGCGTAGGTGACCGGCGGCCAACCCATCGCGAGTTCGAGCTGAAAGTGCGGCGTGAACTGGCGCACGTAGGCCAGGTAGAGCGTCGTCGTGCTACCGATACTGGTGTTCAGCCCCGGAACCGTGTAGGGACCGGTGATGTCGGTCGCCGAGGAGTCGAAGTGCACCAGATACGCGCCGATGCGCACGTCGTTCGGATAGGAGTTTCCGGCGTGCGCCCCGGTGGCCGCGAGCGCCAAAGCGGTGCCGAGCGCAAGGGTTGCAATTTTGTGCTGCATGGTCGGTCTCTCGGGTCGGGGCCTAGGGAACCTGCGCGAAGAAATCGCGGGCCGCCACCATACAAAACGGCGCTTCAGTACCATGGAAGGACTGGATGGCGGTGCTGGCCCCCTCGGCGCTCACCATCGCGTCGTAGGTGCTCTGAAAGCCCTGCTGCAAGGGCGCGTACGGACCGCTCGGGGTCGCATCCAGGTCGAGCACGCTGACCAGCCCTTCCTGCACCTGAGTACTCCACTCGGCGGCCATCGTCCCGGTGTCGATCTCGAAGAACACCGTCGGATCCTGGTCGGCCCCGCACATGAGCATCGGCTCCTCGGGCGCCCAGCCGCCGTTGCGCATGTCATTGAGCTGGAAGTCCTGCCGCAGGCCGATGGCCGGCGTGGCCGCGAGCGCGATGTCGCCGGAGTTGAGCGTGCCCCCGTGGATCACGGTCATGGCCGCCTCGTCCGGGTTCTCCACCGCGTCGTCCACGTACTGTACGCGGTACGTGTTGTTGATCAGATAGGGATTGCCGAAGCCGGCGTCGAACAGCGCCGCCTCGGACGCCGAGTACGGCGGGCTCGCCGGCTCGGCGAGCAGCGCATCGGCGCCCGCGTCGATCTGCGCGACGCCGGTCGAGGACGTCGGCGTCGTGCTGTCGAACAGGGCCGCCTCCGGCAGCTTTCCGCTCGAGAACAACGTCGTCAGCGATTCCGGAGACGGCAGCAGCGTATCGATGCCGGTGGCGTACGTCGAGGAATAGACGTCGGTCGTCTGGTTGTACACGTTGTGGTAGGCGTTCTGGTAGCTGGTCGTGATCAGCGGCGCGAACACCGTCGAGCCGATGTCCACCTGGCCGAAGAAGATCAGATCGCCCAACCCCTCGAGCGCGTACGGACCCGAAGACGGCGCCGAGGCGGTCACCGGCTCGCCCGCCGCCTGCATCGCCTTCACCGTGGCCATCGCCACGTAGCCGCCCTCGGAATAGCCCGTGATGAACAGCTTGCCGTCATCGGTGGTCTGGGGCGTGAACGTATGCGGCAGCGCCGCGCGGGCCGCGGTCAGCGCGTCCTCCATGTCCTCAGCGTTCACGGCCGCGTTCAGATAGGGATGATACCCGGTCGAGATATCGTAGCCCTCGTAGTTCGGCGCCACCACGATATAGCCCTATGCGGCGACCACCGCGGCGATCATCGCCGACTCGCTGTAGGCGCTGTTGGTCGGATCGGAGATGTCGGCGATGTTGTACTGGGAACTCGTCGCCGTGCCGTGCGCGTAGAGCACGATCGGGCGCGGCCCGGAGCATTGCGCCGTGCCGCCGGTCGGCACCATCATGGCCCCGGACACCTCGGTCGGCGAGCCGGCCGGATCCACCGTCCAGTATTTGAGGTAATAGAAGTCCACGCCGCAGGTCGGGGTGCCCGCGAGCAGCAGCAGCTGCTTTCCCGTGGCGCTCGCGCTGAGCTCGCCTGAGAAGGCCGAAGCGGTGAGCGAGGCGACCCGCAGCGGCGGATCGACCGCGAGGGCACCGCGCTGAGTACTGACGGAAACGCGTGCCGTCTGGCTGTTATGGCCGCAGCCGGCCAGGCTACAGGCGGCGAGAACAGCCCAGATCAGACGCCCATTTTTCTTCAACATTCCCCCTCCCCGAACCCGTCCGCCAATTAAAACAAGCGTTCGTTTGCGAGTTCCCGTACCGCAGAGGATACAGGGTCCGATGTGCGCTGTGTACTCCCTGAGCCCCAGGCGCCGCCCCACCCGCCTCACAGTCTAGAGATCCAGCCGGTGCCTGCGCGGGCGTAACGTTGCTAATTTACAACACTCGGGACGCCATGGCCGTCTCTTCGGGGCCCGGCTGGACCGGCCGGACGCTGTTCGATCCGGCGCGCACACGCGGCAGCCGGGACCGCAAGCTCGTTCAGGACCGCCTCACCGGCCGGGAAAATCACGCCGCCGCGCTTGCGGCTCCGCGGGTCATGGCCCAGTCGAACAGACGACTCGTCCAGCCGCCGCCGAGACTCGCGCCCGTGATGTCGTCCAGGCGATACGGCGCCCCGGTCAAAATCGAGTCAGCGGCCGCCAGGCCGCTGCGCACGGCCGGACCGATGCCCTCGGCCATGTCCCGCGTGGCCAGACCGGCCGCATCGCCCGCAATAAACGCGT
>JAJZZR010000136.1 GCA_021797465.1 Pseudomonadota bacterium
AAGGCTCGCATCACGCGCGCGCGTCAGGTGCTCACTGAGTGCGGTGACGACCTTGGAATTGGCCTCCGCGGCGGAAAGGCTGGTCTCGTAGCGCAATACTCCGCGGGCGGGGTGACCGAAATGCGCTGGCAGACAGTTGAGCACCATAGCGCCATCTGCCGCCATGGCGGAAAGACTGCTCAATCGGCTTGCGGGCTCGGCGCCGAACCGGCGGAAAGCATCGATCAGGGTAAGGTTTATCACACTTTCGGTTCCTGCGTTCGGAGACGTTAGGAGATAGGCGGGCTCTCGCCCTCGTACTGCCAGATCATGTAGCATGCGCCATGCAATTTGACGCAATGGGGCGTGACACCTGGCGGGAAGTCGACCTCGTACGATGCCTGCGCGGAAGCCTGGCGCTCGCCCCAGCCGTCGCACAAACATCCGCCAGCGTACTCGCCGTGGCACCGCCAGAGTTCATGATGAGGCGGGAGGCGCTGTAGCAGGCGCTCGCGAATGACAAGCGTAGCCGCAATACTGGGCATGTTGGCTCCGCTTCGCCACGTCGGTTTCGCGCGCTCAACGCGCCGGACCAGCATGCGCGCCCAGCATGGCGAGCGCAAGCGATAGCGGATGTTCATTCGCGGCAGGAGCGGCGAAAGTTCGGCGGTTTGCGTCCAAATCCTGTAGTCTATGAAACAGTTCGCGTCTTTTCGGCAAATCTGCCTTGGCGCCATGCGCTGTGTCACGGCGCATCGTCCGGTCAATGTCTGCTACCTCGCAAAGCTCGCGCACCGGGAGGCGGGATCTACCTGTCGCCTCATTCCGTTCCATTTCACGAGTATTCTGTAATGACGAAATTATTCGTTGGAAATCTCCCTTTCACGGCCACCGACGAGACCGTACGCGTCCTGTTTTCCCAGCACGGGACTGTCGAGAAGATCTCCCTGATCACGGACCGCGAGACCGGCCGTCCGCGCGGCTTCGGTTTCGTGGAGATGTCGAACGATGATGCGTCTCGAGCGATACAGGCGCTCAACGGCGCCGACTTCGATGGCCGCTCTCTCAAGGTGAACGAGGCGCAGGACCGCGAACGGACCGGTGACAGCGACAGCCGCCACGGCGGCTCGCGTCGTTATTGACTCCTTACCGATCAGTACCGCTCCCGACCGCTATAGCCGGAAGGGACAAACTGACTGTCGCCCTTGGCTCAGCGAAGCGACTGTCCAGTTGGCCGGACAACAACGTCGGAGTCGCCGCACTTCGGCCGGACTCGCGGAATCCGGCACTCGCTTGCTGCGGCCTCGCTTACCCTGTGCCAATGCACACTCCCATAAGCGCGTCTGAGTTCACGGTAGTCTTTGTATCGGCCATCCATCGATCGACCCGGCTAAGATTTCCGCGGCGTTTGACGTTGAGCCGCGGCATACCGGGCGGGCAGGGGAGCGGCGATGCGGCGGGCGCGAAGTTCGGCGGAACGCATCACCATAGGCATTGCCTGGGACGGCTGATGGAGGAGCCGCGGCTTTCTTCCAATGGGATTTCGCTGGAAGGCTGATCCGGAAGACCCTCACCGACCTGCGACTCGTACAATCCGTCCACGAACAGTTGCACGCAGAGGGCGGAGTCGCAGAGGTCGCGGTAAGCGTCTTTGCCTGCGAAAACTGCCGGCGAGAACTCCCGCCGGACTCCCTGACATGAGGTCACGACATTCGTGGCAGTCGCCGACGGTTTGCTGAACGAGGAAAATATCGTGGTCTGGCTGGAGCGCAATGTCCGACCGCACACCAAATCAAGTTGGTAGCGGGGGCGGGACTCGCTAATATCCGCAGGCGCCACGCGCTGTGCTGGGCGGCTTGAACGGTGACGCCTGCAAAGTGATGCAGCTATCGCTATAGGGGTAACCACACGCCGGGTCGGCCCCGACTGGCGGGATCATCGTCAGCTTGCCAGGATTATCGTAACGCGTTACGCTTAATCATGGAATCTGTTCTCCAAAAGCGATCCAGGCGAGGGCGGCCTGCGACGGGCGTCGCATTGAAGCCGGCCGAGCGTATGCGGCGTCTGCGCGCGCGACGCAAGTCCGCGGGATTAAAGGCGGTTGTGACATGGAAGCCACGTGCACCCGTCGTGACCGCGCCGTATTCCACGCATCGGTTGCTCGAGGCTCGGAGCTTGGCGATGCATGCGGTTATCGCAGCCAAGATCATGCGAGATCCTGGTCTCCTGGCGAAACCTCGGGACAATATCAAGCGCTGGAGTGTACGGTTCGGGAAGAACCCACCGCGCTGGATCGGGCAGTGGCGGCGCATACTTGCTCTGTCGTACCTCGAAATCGCTGCGCTTATCACGGAGCCCAACGAGGAGGGGGCGCGACTTAGACAGTCTTCCCCATTTGCGGGAATGTTAACGGCTCAGGAGCGCAGGCGAATCTATGAAACGTTCCGAGCTTGAGCACATCATTCGCGCGGCAGGTGCAATAGCAAACGACCGTGAAGTCATTGTCATCGGAAGTCAGTCGGTTTTGGGCCAGTTTCCCGACGCGCCGACCGCGTTGCTTGTCTCGGCTGAGGCTGATGTCTTTCCAAAGAATCACCCCGAGCTGGCTGACTTGATCGATGGCAGCATCGGTGAGGGTTCGTCGTTTCATGAACTTTACGGTTATTACGCACAGGGTGTCGGTGAGGATACGGCGGTGCTGCCGCGCGGCTGGCGTGACCGTCTTATCCGCATCAGCAATCCGAATACTGTTGGCATCACCGGTCTCTGTCTTGAGATTCACGACTTAGCAATATCGAAGTACGTTGCGGGCCGCGAGAAAGACCTTGAATTTACTCGCGAACTTGCGAAACATCGCCTGACGGCCCAGGCGACACTGCTCGAGAGACTGAGCCAGACGAAGGTTTCGTCTGAGATGCGTATCTTGGTCCGCGGCCGAATTGATCGCGATTTCCCAGGAATGACACGTGGCGCGTCAAAGAAATAATCGCTGATTTGTCCGCACCTATCGTCTGGCGGCGCTTCGGAAATTCAGCTGGGTCACGTCGCGGACGGCGATTCGCCTGGTGCATGTCGGGGAGGAGCCGCCATCGAGAAGTCGAACTGGATTTCCGCAAAGCGGTCGCTGAAGCTAGTGTAGTGCTTCGTAAATAATGGAACCACTGAGCGCAGATCCTGTCTTACCATTGACGCTGTCAATGGGGATCGCGCGATGCGCAAAGCGGCTGAAATTGTGTTGTCGAACGAGGAACGTGCGCAGTTG
>JAJZZR010000548.1 GCA_021797465.1 Pseudomonadota bacterium
GCCGCCGCCGCGGCAAAATCCGCCCCGAGGCGCTCGACCTCCCCCAGGCGACTGCCCGGCAGCAGCGCCACGACCGTCCCCTGCGGCGCGAGGCCGAGCTCGGCGCGCGCCCCGCAACGGTCCACCTCCAGGGGTATCTGGTCGGCCAGCGGATGGCCGACGAACTCGGCCTCCACGCCGTGGCGGCTGTAGAAGCCGGTCTCGAACGGCAGCAGACACAACACCAGATCGCAGGCGCGGCCGATCTTGCGTACCCGGCCCTGCCGCCAGGCCCAGACCTGCGGAGCCACGTACTGTACGGTGGGAATGCCCCGCGCCCGCAGACGCTTCGCCAGGCCCAGATTGAATGCGGGCGCGTCGATGCCGATGAACACATCGGGCCGTGCCGCGAGGAAGCGCCGCATGAGCGCGGCGCGCAGCCGGATCAGGCGCGGCAGGTGCGGCAGCACTTCCGTGAAGCCCATGACCGCGAGCGTCTCGGCGTCCTCCCAAGCCTCGCAGCCGGCGGCCTGCATCTTCGGTCCGCCGACCCCGAAGCACTGCAGCCGCCCGACCCGCTCGCGCAGCGCCGTGATCAGCGCCGCGCCCAGCTGGTCCCCGGAGGACTCGCCGGCCACAATCCCCACACGCAACTGCGAGCGCGCGACGACCGCCAGGGGCGCGCAGCCCGGCGGATCGCTCATCGCACGACGCTGCGGCCGCTGTGGCGGATGAACTCGATGAACATCTTCACTTCAGGGTGTTCGGCGCCGACAGGCTCGAGCCGATCGAGCGCATCGATCAGGCGCAGACCACTGCGATAGACGACCCGGTAGGCCTCGCGAATGTTGCGGATCTGCGCCGGGCCGAACCCGCGCCGCTTCAGGCCCTCCGAATTGATCGCGTGCGGCACGGCGGGATTACCCGCCACCATCACGTAGGGAGGCACATCGCGAGTCACTATGGCTCCGCCGGCGAGGAAGGCGTGCGCGCCGATCTTGCTAAACTGATGCACGGCCGCCAGCCCGCCGAGGATCGCCCAGTCGCCGATCTCGACGTGCCCCCCCAGCGCGGCGCAGTTGGCGAACACCGTGTTGCTGCCGACCGTGCAGTCGTGCGCCACGTGCGAGTACACCATGAACAGGTTGTCGTTGCCGATGCGGGTGACGCCCTGGTCATGCGCCGTGCCGCGATTGACGGTGGTGTACTCGCGGAACACGTTGCGGTCGCCGATCTCGAGCCGGGTCGGCTCGCCGCGATACTTCATATCCTGCGGCGCGTCGCCGATCGATGCGAACTGGAACACGCGATTGTGCGCGCCGATTCGTGTCGGGCCGTTGATCACCACGTGGGGACCGACCACGGTGCCGGCGCCGATGGTGACGTCCGGACCGATGATGCTGAAGGGACCCACCGTGACGTCGGGTGCGAGCTCGGCGCGCGGCGAGACCACGGCACGCGAGTCGATCACTTACCGGCCTCCGGCGTCACCATGATCTCCGCGTGCGCGACCTCGCCATCGCCGACCCGGGCGCGGGTGGAGAAACGCCAGATGCCGCGCAGGCAGCGGTCCAAGTTCGCCTCGAGTATGAGCTGATCGCCCGGTTCGACCGGCTTGCGGAACCGCGCCTTGTCGATGCCGACGAAGTAGAACCTGCTGTCCTCGTGCGGGACCGTGTCGGAGCTGAGAAAAGTCAGGATCCCCGCGGTCTGCGCCAGCGCCTCGATGATGATCACTCCCGGCATGACCGGACGGCCGGGAAAATGGCCGGGAAAGAACGGCTCGTCGTAAGTGACGTTCTTCAGGGCGCGGATGCTCTCTCCGGCGTGCCACTCGAGCACTCGATCGACCAGCATGAACGGATAGCGGTGCGGTAACAGCCGCAGGATCGCATGTATGTCGAGTTGCGCTTCAGTCATCTTCCTCTTCTTCCAGGTCCTGCGCAGGGGCCACGCGCCGCTCGAGCGCTTTCAGCCGCTCGGCGAGCGATTCGATGCGCTTGAAACGCGCCACCAGACGCCGCCAGAGGTGTGCCTGCTCGTACGGGATTCCGCCGGAGTATACCCCCGGTCGGGTGATCGAATGGCTGACCATGGTGCAGCCGGTGATCACCGCCTCGTCGCAGATCGTCAGATGGCCGCCGATGCCGACCTGACCGCCGATCATGCAGCGGCGGCCGATGGTCGTGCTGCCCGAGACGCCAACGCATGCCGCCAGGGCGCTGTGCGCCCCGACACGCACGTTGTGGGCGATATGGATGAGGTTGTCGAGCTTGACACCCTCCTCGATCACGGTGTCCTCGATCGCGCCGCGATCGACGGCGGTGTTGGATCCGATCTCCACGTCCGCGCCGACGCGCACCGAGCCGGTCTGGGGCACCTTCAGCCAGCGCCCCCCCTCGGGTGCAAACCCGAAGCCGTCGCCGCCGATCACCGCCCCGGGCTGCACCACCGTGCGCGCCCCGATCTGCACGCCGCGGCACAGCGTCACGCGGCCGACCAGCCGCACATCCTCGGCGACGAGCACCTCGCTCTCCAGCAGACACTGCGGGCCGATGTAGGCGCGCGCGCCCACCACCGCTCCCGCACCGATCACGCTCAGCGCACCGATATGCGCGCTGGGGTCTATGCGGGCATCGGGAGACACCACCGCCGAGGGGTGGATGCCGCTGGGGCCGAACGGCTCCGGGTGCAGCAGCGCGCAGATGCGCGCGAAGGTGGCATGGGGATTGACGCAAACGAGCGCCGCGGCCGGACAGGCCGCGGCGCTTGCCGCATCGAGCACGACCACCCCGGCTCGCGTCGCCGCGAGCTGAGCCCGGTAGCGCGGGTTGGCGAGAAAGGCCACCGCGTGCGCATCGGCGCTCGAGAGCGTCGCCACCCGCTCCACCGTGAGGCTCGGATCTCCGCGCAGCTCGCAGCCAAACCGGACCGCGAGCTCGCCGATCGAGACGCTCATCGCACGGAGAGGCCGATCAGTGGGCCGGCGCGGGCGCCTTGAGCACTTTCAGCAGCGCGGGTGTGATGTCCATGCCCGGATCGGCATAGATCACCCCATTGGCCAGCACCAGGTTATAGCCGTGCTGCGCGGCATAGCGCTGCACGACCGCCGCCACGGACTTCTGCACCTTGGTGAACAGCTCGTCTCGGCGCGTGCTCAGGGCCTGCTGAGTCTGCACCGACTCTTTGCGGAACGCCTCGAGCTTCTCGCGCAGATCGAGCTCGGCCTGCGCCACCTGGTCCTGGGTCATGGT
>JAJZZR010000384.1 GCA_021797465.1 Pseudomonadota bacterium
ACCTCGTGCAGTCAAACAGAGGCCGAAGCCTTTCCCGCGATTGCAGACAACCCGTCGCAGAGCGCGTCGAAACATCAGGTTATACGGACATCCGCGGAAACTAGCCGCTTAAACGAGTGCCATTCAGACTTGATTCTGATCCATGCTAGCGTGAACTCTGCTGACCTCGGGTGGGTGACTGACCACCACAGCGTGTTCTACTGCTGGAGTGCACTCCAGATGCAAGCCCTCTTGGCACGGAAAACGAGAGAACTCTGTATGGCCGAGTGAGCACAGCGCTTCGGTGACGCACGCCGCCGTCGGTGGCGCCCCATCACAGCGAATCAGCGCCTCCTCGTACGCGAGGTTCACCGCGACGGTGCGGACCCCGGGGAGCCTCCAGAGCGTCCGCTTGATGCTCTGCCGGCAGAAGGAATGCTGCATGCCGACGATGGTGAGCTGCAGCGGCGCCGCTTGCTGTTCCACGGTCCCGGAGACGCCTTGCAGGATCGGCTCAACGCTCATCGAGCGCACACTCGATCATCCGGCGACCTGCACTGCGGCGTGGTAGCCGGGTTGCTCGAGCAGGGCAACGAGACCCTGCTCATCGAGGACGGTTGGATCAAAGACCACCCGGGCCTCACCGCTCTCGAACCTCACCGCCGCGGATCTCACGCCTGGCTGGCGCTCGAGCAGCGTTTGGATCGTTCGCGCGCAACCGCCGCAATGCATGCCTTGGATCTTGAGCGTCACGGACTTCATACCCACCTCCGATCTGACGAGTCCCGTTGCACCTCGCGCTCGGTGCCGGCCTGGACGGTCGAGCTCGTGCGCGAGCTTCACTACCCATCATGGCTTCACGTTACGACTTGGAGTCGACTCCATGTCAAGGGGTGTCGGTGTCCGATCTTGCCGAGCTGCGCTGACGGGGTTACCTCGTTCTTGCTGCCAATTTTCCCAGTGGGAATGTCCAGTCAGGCGGTCGCGGGATCGTGGTCACCGCTGCAACAGACTGAATCGGATAGAGTTTCTGTTCATCGCGGGAGTGTGCTATTGGCGGAGGTCTTCGCTGTGATCACGCCATGGCAGAGGTTGCCTTCAAGCTGGTGCCGGGACGCAATCGTTCGGCATAGTCCTCGACGGAGGAGGGAGAACACGCCGCGCAAATTGATCCGCTCGGTGCGCGTGGGGGCGATTCGGCCCATTCGCTCCACAGTGACATGGCCGTGGCGCGCCGTGCGGTCAGGCGATCGCAGGCGGCTTGCAGCCGGACGGCATCCCACGCCATGACGAAGTACAGACGGCGCTGCGGGCGGACGGAATCCCAGAGCGGCACAAGTCCGCGAATTGGGCTCTCACCCGCTTCCAGGCATCGTGGAGTTGATCCGTTCGGAAGGAGAGGTTCGTAATTCACCCTTCACCACAACACTGATCACCCTGGCGTACCACTCCTCCCATGCTGGTGTAGCGACGATGACAGGTTTATCGAGGTTGCCTCGAAATCGATAGTTGAGCTTTGTGCTTTTCCAGGCCGCGGATAAATCGAAACCACGGAAATCGAAAGGCGCGGACACGACGTCCGCCATGCATCCGGCACTTCTGAGCGCACACGCGGACGCTCCGCAATCCATTCCAACATCTGCCGAGTCAAAGCAGCGTTATTCTCGGTCATGGCAGCACCATTCGCGCCATGGTCATCCTCAGATGAACAGATCGGCCGCGACGTTGAACCGTCGCGCGAGCTTCTTCGCAAGATCCTTGCTGATGGCGCGCCGACCGTTGAGGATGTCTGAAATCCGGCTCTGCGGCGCGCAGTCGACGAGATCCTCCTGCTTGAGCGCGTGCTGCTGCATCAGGAAGCGCAGCATCTCGGCGGGAGTTGCTTCGGGGATGACCGTGTGCTCGTCCTCGTACGCCTCCACCTGATCGGAGAGGTAATCGAGCACCTCGGCAAGGGGATGGCTCTCGTCGTCGCCGATCTCGTCAATCAGCGCATTGACGACGGACCGGGCGACCGTATATTCCGCCTCGGTCCGTACCGCGGTCACGCCGATCGCCTTCTTGAACGGCATCCAGGCCCGCAGGATCGCCTCCGGGTCGGGGGTAGGATTGTGTGCATGGCGCATATTCAGTTTCTCCGCTTCCACTTGTCGCGGTCGTACTCGGCATGAGTGAGCACCTGGCGGATGTACACCTTGCGCCGGTTGTAATGGATCACCGCGATCAGGCGGTATTTGTTCCCGCCGATATTGAACACCGTGAACGGGTCAACGTAATCGGCGCTGCCAAAGGTCTCCCGCAGGGCGTTGAAGTCCGCAAAGACCTCCCGTCGCATAATCCCGTACCACGCCTCGAGCGGCCCCTCGGCGCCCGGGTGCTTCTTCCAGAACTCGACCAAGGCGGGCTTCGCGATGACGTGCATCGCAGGCAATATACCAAATTGGTATATACGGTCAAGGCGCTGCCACCTCGCTCCGGCTGATTCGGCCGGACATCGCCGCGACTGCCGCTCCGGCGGTGCAAGAGGCTGTGCTGTGGCCCCCCGCAGGGCCGCCCGTAAGCGCCCTGAGCGCCGAGATCCGCACCGAGGCCCGCAAGACTTGGCCAGCGCCGCGCTCCCGGGGCTGGCAGAATCATGCGGGGGAGTGATTGGGACGGCTTCGATGGCGGGGTCCGCCACCCCGCACGGCCCGCCCCTGTCCCACGGGACTGTGGCGCCACATCTTCTCCCGCCGCATTTCTTTGCCGGCGACAGGCTTGCAAGCAGCACCCCGCGGAGCGACTGCACGAAATGCACGAACGTGCCCGCAGCCGGTTTCGTGCAACTCGTCCAAGCGGCTGTGCAGCGTGCACGACATGCACGAGTCCCCTTTAGGGGACGTGCTTTCGTGCATGCAGCCCGTGCACCGGCCTGGAGTCTCGGCAGGCTCATTTCGGATCCTCGGGCGAATGTTTCAGGGAGAGGCTCATCGAGGAGCCGATCAGGTACCCGGCCTTGACGAGGCCGCGCAGGGCGTCGCGCGGCGAGTTGCGGTGCATCCCGAGGTCGCGGCCGGCCTTCGCGATCGTCGCCTCGTCCCATTGCCGCTCGCCGGTTCGGTATCGCCGCTCAAGCTCTGCGAGCAGTTCGCGCTGGCGCCGTCCAGAGGGCTGAGGTCTCGGGGCGGCCTGATTCGACGGGCGGACCAAGATGGTCGTGAGCGGTTCGCCGAAGCTGTCGCGCTCGGCGAGCGCGACGGGTTCCACCTCGAA
>JAJZZR010000220.1 GCA_021797465.1 Pseudomonadota bacterium
CCCGCCGATGTTGGCGGGATACTGGGGATTGCGCACGCCGTTGGACTTGCGGTAGAAGCCGCCGATGCTGTAGTACCAGCCGTGGGTCAGCTCGCCGCTATTGAACGCATCCACCCGCTCTCTTCCCTGGGAACCGTAGGTGAAGGCGACCGAGCCCTTCTGCCGCTTCGAGCCGGTCCGCAGGATGAAGTTCGCCGTTGCGCCGGGCTGGCCGGGTCCGAAGATCACGCTGGGTCCGCCCTGGACGATCTCGACGCGCTTGACTGTGCTGTCCATGCGTATCAGCGAGCTGCTGTCCATGAAGGACAGATACGGGGCGCCGTAGAGCGGCATGCCGTCGATCATGGTGGTGAAGTACGGAGAATCGCCGCCGCCGAGAGGAAAGCCGGCCACGTCGATATTGGCGCCGGTTTGCCCGCCGGATGATTCCGGCCAGACGCCGGGCGACATCTTGTACATGTCGGCCACGCTGGTCGGGTCGGCCATCTGAATCTGATGGCGGGACAACGCCACGATGTTGTAGCTCGCATCCAGCTGTGTCACCCGGGTCGCGGTGGCGGTCACCAGGACCTGCTGCAGAGGCTGCGAGGGCGGAGCGGCGATCGCGGCCGACCCTGCGGAAGTTTTGGTGGCTGGCTTCTGGGCATAGGCCGACGGCGAGGCGGCAAGGACGGCAACTCCCCCGAGGATGCCGGCAACCACCGCCGCTACGCTGTGTGGGGCCGCCATTTTGCGCGCAGCGCGCGTCGCCGTCGGATGCCATGCCGGGCGGGCGTCTTTCTCGTTCGGGTTCATGCAAGAGCCTCCTCTGGAGATTTGAAAAAAAAATAGATCTGGATCAAAAAGTGCGGGTGTGCGCGCAGGAAAGCGGGCAGCTGGGCAGCTGGGGAATACCTGCGCGCGGATCGAGCGGGAGACCGTCAGGTCTTTCGGCGGGCCGCCGGACACTGGGTCCCGGGCGGCGGAACGTCGGCGCGGATTGCGGGTGCGGCCGGCAGCCAGCGCTTCCGGATACCGAGTGGTCGACTTGAGATGCCGTTCCCGCCCCTGCTTCGGTGAAGCAGGGCGGCTCTGGAAGTGCGATTGGCTATTGCGAGCATGGCAGGTCCCCCCCTCAAGACAAAGACCGCTGAAGCGCCGGCGCCACCGGTCGTGCGACGGATGACATCGATATCAAGTGGTCTGGCTCGAATGATATCGATGTCATGCTCACGATGCAAGCGCCCTGTGGCGCGTACCCTAGCGCTCGCTTACCGTGCAGGCGCGCTTAAGCGTCAAAATGTTGTGGAGAGGCAACGGAGCGCAGCCTGCACGCGACGAGCGAAGATCATCAGGGGCTTAGGTTTTCTCATTTTCTCGTATCGACCCGCACGCTACAGCCCCGCGGGGCGCGCAGGCAGGGCGCGCGACGGGTCAGGCGATGAGTGCCTGGGTATCCGCGCCGGGATCGCGTTGCGCGCGGCGCCGCTCCTGCTCGGTCAGGCAGCGCTTGCGGATTCGGATCGCCTGCGGGGTCACTTCGACCAGCTCATCGTCGGCGATGAACTCGACGGCGTATTCGAGCGACAGCTCGATCGGCGGGGTGAGCAGAATGGCGTCATCCTTGCCGGCCGCCCGGATGTTGGTGAGCTTCTTCGTCTTGATCGGATTGACGACCAGATCGTTGTCGCGGCTGTGGATGCCGATGATCATCCCCTCGTAGAGCTTCTCGCCCGGGGACACGAACAGCCGCCCGCGTTCCTGCAGGTTGAACAGCGCGTAGGCGACCGCTTCACCTTCCTCGTTGCTGACCAACACGCCGTTGCGCCGGTCCGGGATGTCGCCCTTGACGGGCGCGAAGCCGTCGAAGATGTGGCTCATCAGGCCGGTGCCACGCGTGAGCGTCATGAATTCGCCCTGGAAGCCGATCAGGCCGCGGGCCGGCACGCGGTACTCGAGCCGCGCACGCCCGTTGCCGTCGAGCGCCATGTCGGTCAGCTCGGCACGGCGGCGGCCGAGGGCCTCCATGACCGCGCCCTGGTTGGTGTCCTCGACATCCACCGTCAGCGCCTCGAACGGCTCGTGAACCACGCCGTCGATCAGGCGGGTCAGCACCTGTGGCCGAGATACCGCGAGTTCGTGGCCCTCGCGGCGCATGTTCTCGATGAGGATGGTCAGGTGCAGCTCGCCGCGCCCGCAGACCCGGAACACGTCCGGTGAATCGGTATCTTCCACCCGCAGGGCCACGTTGCTCTGCAGCTCCCGCTGCAGCCGCTCGCGCAGCTGGCGGCTGGTGACGAACTTGCCTTCCCGTCCCGCGAACGGCGAGGTGTTGACCTGAAAGTTCATGGCGAGCGTGGGTTCGTCGACGTGAATCGGCGGCAGTCCCTCGCCGCTCAGCGGGTCACACACCGTCAGGCCGATATTCACCGCTTCGATACCGGTGACCGCCACGATGTCGCCCGCGCGAGCCTCCTCGACGGAATGGCGCTGCAGGCCGGTGAAGGTGAGTACTTGAGCGATGCGCGCCGCGCCGCGTTCTTGCGTGCCGTAGCGCAGCGCGACGTTCTGGCCCGGGCGGATCACGCCGCGGCGGATGCGGCCGATGCCAATGCGGCCGACGTAGCTGTTGTAATCGAGTGTGGAGATCTGCAGCTGCAGAGGCAGCGCCTCGTCGGCCGCCGGCGCCGGCACGTGCGCCAGGATCGCGGCGAACAGCGCGCTCATGTCCTCGCCGGGAGCGGCATGGTCGGTGCCCGCGCGTCCGTGCAGCGCCGAGGCGTAGATCACCGGGAAGTCGAGCTGCTCATCGCTCGCGCCGAGCTTGTCGAACAGTTCGAAGGTCTGGTCGACCACCCAGTCGGGGCGGGCGCCCGGCCGGTCGATCTTGTTCACCACGACGATCGCCTTCAGCCCGAGCGAGAGCGCCTTGCGCGTGACGAAGCGGGTCTGGGGCATCGGACCATCGACCGCGTCGACCACGAGCAGCACTCCGTCGACCATCGACAGGACACGCTCGACCTCGCCGCCGAAATCAGCGTGCCCGGGCGTGTCGACGATGTTGATGCGCGTGCCGCGGTACTCGATGGCGCAGTTTTTGGCCAGGATGGTGATGCCGCGTTCGCGCTCCAAGTCGTTCGAGTCCATGATGCGCTCGGCGAGCTTCTCGTGGGCGGCGAACGTGCCGGATTGCTTGAGCAGGCAATCCACGAGGGTGGTCTTGCCGTGATCGACGTGCGCTATGATGG
>JAJZZR010000499.1 GCA_021797465.1 Pseudomonadota bacterium
GTACACCGGATACATGGCGTTCGGCGCAAGATTCGCCGGAGCGAGCCTCTCGAGGAACTGCTCGCACAGCTCGACTGAGATCGGCTCGGCCCCGTTGAAAATCAGCCGCACGCTGCGCAGGTCCAGCCCCGCGACGGGACGCTCGCCGAGCGCCTTCAGAAAGTGCTTGTAGCCGAAGTTCGGAGAGCAGAGGATGGTGGCGCGAATACGGCTGGCGAACTGCGGCCACAGGAGCGGCCGGCGCACGAACAGATCCGTCGGCATGAGGTGCGCCTGCACCCGGTTGGCGAACATCATCAAGTGAAAGCCGATCAATCCCATGTCGTGGGTGAGCGGCATCCACGAGAGGCTGACGTCGTGCTCGTTGAAGCCGGCGACTTCGCTCGCGCCGCGAGCGTTGGCGATGATGTTGGCGTGCGTCAGGACCACGCCCTTGGGATCGCTGGTGGAGCCCGAGGAGAACTGGATGAAGGCGGTGTCCTCGGGGCGCGCGGCGTACACCGTGCCCGCGCGCGAGATGTCATCCAGGTCATCGACTAGAAAGGTGCGCCCGCGCAGCCGCTGTATCGTCTCGGACTGCCCGGTCTGCTCGGCGAAAGCCGCGATGCGCTCCAGCGAGCGGCGCTCGGTGTAGAGGTAGGGATTGCCGAGCCGCCGCGCGATGCGCAGCAGCTTGTGCCGGTGCTCGTCGCTGATGCCGAGCGCCATCGGCACCGGAATGATGCCGCCCAAGATCGCGGCCCAGAACGCGTCGATGAACTGCTCGTTGTGGCCGAGAAACAGGAGCAGTGTGTCTCCGGGGCTCGCGCCGAAGCGCTGCAGACGGTGCAGGATCCCGAGGGCGCGCTCATAAAGCTCGGCAAACTCGACGGCGCGAGTGTCGCTTTCATCCTCCAGATAGGTGATGGCGCACGGGTAGGCGCGGTTGGCCTCGAGCAGGCCGCTCAGGGTCGTGACATTGAGCATAAGCGCGGCTCGAGCCTCATGAACGATGCGCGATGGATACGACGATGGGCCTGCGTAGCGCGCACGAGCGGAAAATCAACCTTTGACGAGGCTGTCCGGCGCGGGCGATCCTCCAAGCCGGCAGCCTGCCGGCGGCTTGTACGCGCCGGCCGCCCGCGCCACCAGCAGGTATTTCTTGAAGACGCGATTCGTTTCCGCCTCATGTTCGCTGACTGTGGAGTGATCCACCGGATCAAAGAAACAGGTGGGATCCTCCCCCATGTAATCCCCGGTGTGATAGAACGCCATGGCCCGACATCCCCCGCACGTGTACTGGTAGCGGCACCGGCTGCAACGGCCCTTCAGAGCGGAACGGTCGGTGATTTCGGCGAAGAAGGGGCTGGATTCGACCAACTCGTCGATGGGCATGTCGCGCACGTTCCCGCCGCTCAGCGCATCCAGCAGCACGGGACAGACCGAAACGTCTCCCTCCGCGTTGATGGTGAGCCACGACCCGACCCAGCAGCCGATCGAGGGATTCTGCGGCACCGTGTTGTTGCGAACGCCGCCGGATATCCGCGCGTGTAGCTCGGGCGAGAGGAAATACGGCGTATAACTCACGTAGCCGTGCGGATGGCGGCGCAGCGCCGGATGGAAGTGCCGCTCGAGATCATTCCTGTCGAATCCCATGCCGGCAAAGCAACCCGCTCCCGACCCGCGGGGCACCAGCGGCGAGCGATTGTAGGCGATGTTGTGCGCGACGCAGAATTCAACGGTCTTCTCGAAGCTCTCGGTGTTGTACTTGCCGATCGTGATGACCACGTGCTGGCCGAGCCCCAGCTCGGCGCAATCCTCGAGCACCTGCAGCGTCCGGTCGGACTCGCTGTCGCGCGTCTGTCGGTTCTCTCCGTCCACGGCGTTCAGACCGACGACGATTCTTGCGCGCCCATCGGTCACGTCGCGGATCTTCTGCAGCCGCTCTCGCGTCAGTTTCTTGCAGTTGCTGAGCACGGAGCACTGATAGCCCAAGTTCACGGTCAGGCGCAGCAGGTTCGGCGCATCCTTGCGCAGCAGAAACTCTCCGCCGCTCCAGCCGATGGTATGTACCCCGAGACGGCGGGCTGGGGTCAGGATGCGCTCGCGGATCTCCTCGAGGGTGAGTTCCCTGAGAACACTGCGGCGCACCTTCTTCGCGTCATTACTTCCCGTCATGCAGTACGGGCAGCGCAGATTGCACCGGCGCGTCGCCTCGAAGTAAACAACCTGGAACTGGTACCGAGCCATACTGCTGTCTCCTGAGAACAATGAGCGCCATCGTCGCCAGCTGCTGTTCTCGGGTCGCGTGATCCTTGCGCTGTTGGTTCGGAGCGGAGAAAAATTCGCGGGGCGAGACCAATAAAACGGCTCATTGCGCTCCGGCGCAGATCCGGCCGACGACCCGAGTGCCGCCTCCTGCTCCGCGCCCCGACATCCTAAAGTATGCCAAAAATTGCAATGTGTGCATTTCGGTCTGTACGTACTGTTCCGCCGGGCACATGTCGGTGCCGGCCATGACTGTCTGTTGGATCACGTCCTATCCCTCGGCCCGTCGCCTGATCGGTGTCCCATCGATTCCCCGGGGTGTCTGCCATCGCGTTGCGTGCGCGCGGTCCGCTCCTTCCCGCCGGGGGCGTTCGGCCGAAGGCCCGCCGCGCCGCTGGAGAAGCTGGCCGGGCGATTCGAGCGGACCGATGCGCTGCCGCGGACGGGTTGTGACGGCTGCCGGGCTCGAGCGCATCCGTGGCTTGATCGGCGCCGCGGGGATTTGCCCGGCGGCGGCTGCCAGGCGGCCTTTACAGGGCGCGGCGCTTCCGGTAGCTTCGGGGCCCGTATGTCGCCGATGAAAAAGCGCACGAAGATTCTGAAGACGCCCCGCCGTGGGGCTCTGGGGATCCGCGTGCGCTAAAGATGCGCGAGAGTCGCGAAGACACCCAGAGGCCCCGCCGGAGCGACCGTCGGGGCCTTCGTTTTTTCTGAGCCTATGGAGCGGAGTCTGCACATGTCATCTGGTCGTTCGGCCGGCGCCTCGCCGGTGGTCGCGGTCGTCGGTGCCACCGGGGCCGTCGGTGTCGAGTTGCTGCGCTGCTTGGAGCAGCGGGCGTTTCCGCTCGCGAAACTGCGCCTGCTCGCTTCGGCGCGCTCGGCGGGCAAGACGCTGCCGTTTCGCGGCCAGCCGCTCGTGGTCGAGACGCTCGCCGAGGACTCGTTTCGCGGCGTCGATATCGCGCTGTTTTCCGCCG
>JAJZZR010000476.1 GCA_021797465.1 Pseudomonadota bacterium
AGATCGCCTACAATAATCACGATGTGGATGACGGCATCCGGGCCGGACTGGTGGACCTCCAGCAGTTGTGCGACATGCGCCTGTTTCGAAGACAATACGAGGCGGTGACGGCCGAGCATCCCGGCCTCGGCGAGCGGCGCCTCGTTCACGAGATCATCCGGCGGATGATCAATGACATCGTGGTCGATCTGATTCGCACCAGCGAGGCACGGATCGCCGACGCGCGGCCCGCTTCGATCGAGGACGTGCGCCTGCAGGGCCGGCCGCTGATCGCGCTCGGGGAAGCAGCCCTGGATGAGCATCGGGAATTGATGCGCTTCCTGCGCGAGCGCGTCTATCGCCATTACAAGGTCCTGCGCATGACGGCAAAGGCGCAACGCGTCGTGAAGGAACTCTTCGGGACGTTCCTCGCGGCGCCTGAGCTCATGCCGCCGGAGGACCAGACTTCGGCGGCGCAGGCCGAGTCGACGCGCGGTACGGACGGCCGGGCCCGGGTGGTCGCAGACTACATCGCCGGCATGACCGACCGCTACGCCATCCTCGAGCATCAGCGTCTGTTCGATCCCGCAGAGCGCACTTGAGTCATGACTGGCGTCGACACCAACCTGTCGATCGATTCGCGTAGAGATTTTCTGCGAGCGCTGCGACGGATACTGCGGCCCATCGTCAGATTGATGATCCGATCGGGCATCCGCTACGACGAGTTCGTCGACGTCGCGCGTGGCGCCTACGTCGAGAGTGCGATCCGGGATGTGGACAAAGACGCCCCACGGCCGACACGCGATCAAGTCGCGCGGACGACAGGCATCCAGCGCGACCGGGTGGATCATTACATCGAGAGTAACGTACCGCTTCCGTCAGGCGATCGAATATTCGCACGCGTCGAGACCGAGGTGCTCCACAGGTGGTACACCGACCCTCGATATCTTGGGCCTACTGGAGCCCCTTTGGAGCTCGCAGTTACCTCCCCTGACGGGCTGGGCCTTAAAGAGCTCGTGGCCCAGATCGATGAGCAGGCGAATCCGGACTCAATACTGGAGAAGTTGTTACAAGCCAACTCTGTTACCCGCCTGGACAACGGCCTTCTCCGCGCGCTTTCACGCTTTTTTATATGGCCAGGAGAAGATGCGTTGCGGAGCGATTCAATGGGTTACACTGTGGCGCGTATGATCGAAACGCACGAACACAATCTGTGTTCCCGTGACCCAGAGAACAGGCGACTTGAGCGTACAGTTTCAACGGATCGTGGAATCTCGGAGCAACTGCTGCGCAGCTTCCACTCATTTGCCCGAGAACGCGCTGAACAATTCCTTATTGATCTTGACGATTGGCTTGGTCAACGCTCTTTATCCAGCGAATACCAAAATGCTCAACGCGTCCCGATCGGCATCCATGTGTTCTTCTACGTGGAACCACCTTCGGACCTCGTACCCCTGGCTACTTTGGTCCGACCTCGCCGGATAACCCCGAACGTTAACGGCGGAGCCCGCTAATGCGGCCAGACAGCACAAAAGGCGAGCTGCTTTTCGCTGCGCAACGCATCCTTCGATCCCTTGCACGGCTACTGATTCGTGTTGACATCCGGTTCGAGGAGTTTGCCAGGCTAATTCGAGACCTTTACGTTGAAGCGGCGATCCGCGATTATCAACATCACGGCGTTGCGTCGCGCAGCCGCATCGCGGCGCTCACCGGCCTGACGCGCCGCCAAGTCAATGAGTATATCGACGAAGGAACAAGAACAATCGAGACCAACTCGACCCTGACAGCCCTGCTGATCGAGGTTCTGCACAAATGGCACACCGTATCAAGCTACGGAGGACCGTATGGAATCCCACTCGAGTTGGAATTCGCAACGCCGGAAAATCGTTGCATTCAGAGCTTAGTCTGCCTCGTGGATGCAAACGCAAATGCGCAAACAGTACTTGAAGAGTTACTCCGCTCCGGCGCAATCGTACGAGCGGGCGACAGGCGGTTCCGACCCGTTTCTCGATTCCTTATGGCGACAGATCCAGCATCCCAGCGGCTGATTGAACGGTTTCGTATGCGAGTAGGGCAGTTGACGGAAACCCTTGAATACAACAGTAACCCGAAGCACACAGAGAAACGACTGGATCGACATGTTTTCGCAGATCGCGGTCTACCGCTTGATCTCGTTCCAGCGTTCGAAAGCTACGCACGCACGAAGACTACCAACTTCCTACTAGAGCTGGACAACTGGCTGGCCGTAAACACGGAATCCAACGAAAACGCACCGAAAGACGCTCGGTTAACTGATGCGGGTATAAACGTTTTCCAATACGTTGAGCGCCCATCAGCTGAGGAAGCACGTTTGTCGTCTCTAGTCGGTCAAACCAAGACTAAGGCGTAGCCATATAGCTTTTGTGTCCGCTGATCTCGTGTCTCCGTAGCGCTCCAGCTCACGGTTTGGGCTGCCTTGTACATCACCGCATCGTTAATAGTAAAGTACCGTTTCTAGATCTTTGACGGACCTCTCATTTCTCTGATAAAGTCAGAATAGGTTAAATAAAAATCGGGGTGACCCGGGCAACTGGGGCGCCACGGGTTTGGGAGTTCCAGAATGCCTCGGTCAAACCGATTCCATACGCGTGGTCTGTCGTTCTCAACGGTTGCCGCTTTTGTGGGCGCCGCTTTGGCTGGGACAGCCCACGCCGCGACTCTGGCGGTAGGGCCAGTTGAGCAGGTCAACCTCAAATTATCGACACTGGTAGTGCTCGGCCAGACCTACCATATTGATGCAGCAACGGCGATCAAGAATCGGGCTGGTGCAGCCGTCGCGCTTGGCACGCTGGCACCGAATACATTGGTATCGATCGCGGGCACCGAAACATCGACGGGCCAAGCAACCGTCCAAAGCGTAGAAAAGCTTCCTCAGCTCGATATACCGGGTGCGACCCCGCTATTCGTTACAGGCGTGGTCTCCAATGAGTCACCGACCGGTCAAATTAAGCTCGGCAATCTGTCCGTCGATATCGTTCCCACGCTGACCAGCGACGCACCAACGGTTCAGGTCGGAAACCTAGTGGAAATCACGGGTACGCAACCCAATCCCGACGGCCTCTTCCTCGCGCAGACCATAACGACCATTTCTGGCGTCTCCGGTGGCGGAGCGGACAGCGCGACAGCCAATCTCGGCGTCTCCGGTGGCGGAGCGTCAACGACCGACCTGGGAGTTTCAGGTGGCGGCACGT
>JAJZZR010000217.1 GCA_021797465.1 Pseudomonadota bacterium
CCGCGCCGTGCGGGCTCAGCAGGCGGGAAATCGTCGCGAAGTACTCCTTGAGGTGATCGGCGCCGATCGCCTCGATCATTTCTATCGATACGAGCTTGTCGAAGCGGCCGCCGAGGTCGCGGTAGTCCTCGAGGCGCAGCTCGATGCGGCGGTCCAGGCCGGCGGCGCGAACCCGCTCGCGCGCAAATTCATACTGCTGGAGCGAGATCGTCGTGGTGGTGACTCGGCAGCCATAGTGGCGCGCCGCGTGCAGCGCGAAGCCGCCCCAGCCGGTGCCGATCTCGAGCACGTGGTCAGAGCTGCTGAGCGCGAGCCTGCGGCAGACCGCCTCGAGCTTGCGCGTCGAAGCGGATTCGAGCGTATCCGCATCATTGCGCCACAGCGCCGAGGAATACATCAGGTCCGACGACAGAAAGAGCGCGAAGAACGCATTGCTCAGGTCATAGTGCGCCGCGATGTTGCGCCGGCTGCCGGCCCGGGAGTTGCTCCGCGTCGCGTGCCACGCGCGGCGCAGGCTGCCGGCGAGGCTCGCCCAACCGGATTCGAGACCGTCGAGCAACGCCCGGTTGCGTACCAGGAGCCTGACCAGCGCCACCAGCGCATCCGATCCGTCGAGCCCGGGCGCCGAGCAGCGCCACATCCCGTCCCGATAGCTTTCTGCGGCTCCGACGCTGCCGCCGGCCGCCACCGCGCGGTAGAAAGCCGGATCCGACACCTCGAGACGCACCCCGGGATCGGCTGCGCCGAGCGCGCCGAGCGCGACGGTTCCGGCGGCGTCGCGCAGCTCGAGCCGGCCGTGCTCCAGCCTGGCGAGACGCGACAGCAGACGCGCGCGCAGAATGCGATCCAGCGTCGCGGCGCGTGGCCGCGTCATCGGGCTAACGGTCGTATTCATGTGTTTCCCCGCAACAGTCTTTAGCCGTGTGGATGCTCGTGGGGCGGTACGCGCTTCAGCCAGAGGCGCAGCGCCTGCCAATAAATCGCGCCGATCACTTGGGTGCACATCAGCGGGTAACGCCACAGCACGCGCGCAAGATTCGCGTCCGTGAGCGGCCGGCGGCGCAGATCCAGATTCGCCTCGAGCTCGGGCCGCTCGCCGCGACTGACCGACATGTGCACACGCAGCCGTTCGCCGGGCGCGCTGAACCGCCATCGGTAGCGGCGATCGAGCGGCAGGAATGGCGAGACGTGGAATACCTTGTCGAACTCCCATTCCCATAGTGCGCCGCGGCGCTGCGCGTCCGACATGGACAGCACGTAGGCGTGCCGCTCGTTCCATGGCGTGTTGGTGATGGCGGCGATGATCGCCGCGAGCGCGCCGCCGGTGTCGTGACAGTAGTAGAAGCTGACCGGATTGAAAACATAGCCGCCATAGCGCAGATGGGTCAGTAGTCGCACCGCGCCGCGGGGCCGAAACCCGACATGTCGCTGCACCAGGGCGCGCGCCGCCTCGGCGAGCGGCAGTGTGGCCGGCGCCAGGTAATCGCCGCGACGGAATTCCGCGAGGTTGCGCCGGTCGACCGACCACAGCAGGCGCCCGGCGAAGACCTGATCGAGTTCATCGAGATCGAGGTACAACTGCGCGATGCGGTAGCCGAACGCGTGCCGCCGGGGCGACAGCCGCCAGTGCCGCACGGAGCCCTCGTATATCGCGCTGTTGAGCGTGACGCCGCGGCTCATGCGACCGCCTGCCGCCGCGACGGTTGGGCGCAGCGCGCATCGAGCGCCGCCGCCACGGCGCTTGCGCTGCGCATGCCGTCTTCGTGAAAGCCCCAGCCCCAGTAGGCGCCGGCGAACCAGGTGCGGTTGACGCCTTGGATCTCGCGCCGCCGCCGCTGTGCGCCGAGCGCCTCATGAGTGTGCACGGGGTGCGCGTAGCGCATGGTGCGCAGTATCTTGGCCGGGTCGATTGCCGCAGTGCGATTGAGCGTGACGATGAGCGGCTCGGGTGAGTCCAAGCCCTGCAGCAGACTCATGCAGTAGCTCACCGTGCAGGGCGCGCCCGGATCGCGCGGCACGAAGGCGTTCCACGCCGCCCGTGCCTCGGGCCGTCGCGGCAACATCGACGTGTCGGTGTGCAGCACCGCCTCATTCGCCTGATAGGCGATCGCGCCGAGCACGGCGCGCTCCGCGGCGCTCGCGTCCGCCAGCAGCGCCAGGGCTTGATCGCTGTGGCAGGCCAGCACCGCGTGATCGAAGCGCTCGGTGCCGCCGGCGTGGGCGACGCGCACCGCGCGGGCATCGCGGCGTACCGAGTGGACCGGGCAGCCGAGGCGCTCGCGTACGGGCCAGCGGGCCCGCAGCGCGTCTACGTAGCTGGCCGAGCCGCCGCTCACGACGCGCCATTCGGGGCGGCCGCGTGCGCGCAGCATCTGGTGGTTCGCCATGAACTGCACCAGGAAGCGCGCGGGGAAGGAGAGGATCTGCGCCGGCGGCGAGGACCACAGCGCCGAGGCCATCGGCACGAGATGATCATCGCGGAATGCCGCGCCATATCCGCCCTCCGTCAGGTACTCGCCGAGCGTCGGCCCCGGGGCGTCGCCCGCGAGCAGGCGTGGCGCCTCGCGATAGAAGCGCAGCAGGTCGCGGATCATGCCGAGGAAGCGCGGCGCGAGCAGGTTGCGCCGCTGACAGAAGAGTGTGTTGAGGCTCGTTGCGTTGTATTCCAGTCCGCTGGCCTCGTTGCGCACCGAGAAGCTCATGGTGGTCGGCCGCGACTCGACGCCGAGCTCGGCGAGCAGTGCCGTGAACAGCGGATAGTGGCGCGGGTTGAACACGATGAAGCCGGAATCGACCGCGTAATCACGTCCGCCCAGACGCACCCGGTGTGTGTGTGTGTGGCCGCCGAGATAGTCGTTCGCCTCGAACAGGGTGACCTCGTGCAGGCGCGAGAGCAGCCAGCTCGAGGCGAGGCCGGCGATGCCGGAGCCGATGACCGCGATGCGCACGGCGTCAGCGCCTCGCGGCCGCCAGAACGCGCGCGGGAAGCGGCCTCAAGCCGCTGATCAGCCCGAGGGCGGCGAGCAGGCGCAGCCCATACCAGGTGAGATCGATCTCCCACCAGCGAAAACCCTGGCGCGCGGTGCCGGGGAAGCGGTGATGGTTGTTGTGCCACCCCTCGCCGAAGGTCAGCAGCGCGAGCAGGAAGTTATTGCGGCTATCGTCGCAGGTCGGGAAGCGGCGCGAGCCCCAGCGGTGCGCCAGC
>JAJZZR010000369.1 GCA_021797465.1 Pseudomonadota bacterium
TGCGCGGCCCCGCCGGGGGAACGGCGGGCTCGTAGCCGACGGCATTGCGCCGGACTCGTGAGATGAGCACCGCGCCGCGCTCGAGCGCCCAGAGGGCGACGGCGGCGCAGGCGTAGTACGCGTCGGCGATGAGGACGAACGGCTCGGTGAGGGCGAGGGAATCGATCAGGGAGGTGAGTTTCTCGGGCAAGGTGCGCTGATCGCGGTTGGTGAACTTCACTCCCTCGTGGATACGGGCAATGAGCGGAACGGCCAGAAAAGAGCTGCCCCCGCGCACCAAGAGCGAGACCACCTGCAGGGAGTGGCCGCGGATGTACTCGGGCTTGGTATTGCTGTCCGAGACCTGATGCAGGCGCTTGACCGGCGGCATCTTGCGGCCGGACTTTGGCACCTTCAAGCCGTCGGCGAGGAACACCCGCAGTCCCCCGAGCCGATGGGCAGGGGAGCGCTCGAGGACGATCTGCGTCCAACCCCGGGTGAGTCTGATCGACCCCGGGGGTATGGAAGAACTCCAGCAGCCGCAGGTAGCAGCGCTCCGTCAGTCCCAGGGCGCGCACGATGCTCGTCACCCCGAGCAGGTCCGGGCGCGTGCAGATGCCGGCCAGGGCCGTCAGCAGCCACAGGAAGTTGCGCTCGCGATTGCAGGCGGACCGCAAGGGGGCCAGCACCGAGCACCAGGTGGACCAGAGGGTCATGGCGCGTGCCTTATCAGATAGCCGTTAGCCTGAAGTTCCTCCGCCTGCGGGACGAAGTTCCCCTGTGATTTGATCGACATGGAGTCGGCGGGGCAGTTGGGATTCTGTCTACGCGGCGATCTTGGCGATCAACTCCAGAGCGCGGCGCTGGGATGGGGTAGGCGCGGTCGTCAGCTCGAAGGTGCCGGAACGTTCGGTCGGTCCGGGCGTGCGGCAGGTGTTGCGTACGATCGAGGCGAGGTCTTCAAACAGAGTGCGCAAGCTGTGCGCGGGGGTGCCGTCGGGGAGCGTGTGCGAGTGGACTTTCTCGAGCGCCTCCCCGGAGCGCTCGGCGGGCGCGACGGGGTCGCGCGTAGCCTTGGCGGCCTGATCCTCATCGGCGAAGAGCAAGGGCCGCCAGGCTTCAATCAGATGCCATTCCACGTAGTAGGCCAGCATGCACAGGAAGATGTGGGCACGGACGCGGTTCTCGAGCCGATGATGGATGGGACGCACCTTCAGGTCCACGGTCTTCAGCGCGCGGAAGGCGCGCTCAACGTTCGCGAGCGCCTTGTAGTTCCTGACCGCATCGGCCGCTGACATGCGCTTCTTGGGCACCGCGGTACGGATGACGTAGAGCCCATCGAGCGCCGCCTCGGCGCTGATCTGCTCCTCGAGCCGGTGGAACTCGAAGCGATTGTCGGTGATCTCGAGCGTGAAGTGCTTGCCGCCCTTGTACTTGTTGAGCACGCGCCCGACCCGCACGCCGATCGCCGCCTCGCCTTTGAGCCTGCCGCGCGAGACTCGCTCGCGCACCTTCTCGAGCTCCTTCTCCGTCGCCTCGAGCAGTGCCTGGCGTTTGTGGGCGCGCAGCTTCGCGAGCTCCCGATTACGGCAGGCAATGAGCCGCTCCCCGGGGTAGTCCGGGTGAGCGAGCTCCAGAAGATTGCGCTCATCAAAGCGCCCCAGCTGCAGCGCCTCGCCTTCCACGAGCGAGCGGATCTGGCTGCTCTTGAGCGCGGTGATCCACCCCAAGCCCTCGAACTCACGCAGCTCCTGGATCGCCTTGTGCGAGATCATCCCCCGATCGCCCACCAGCACCAGGTGCTCAAGACCAAAGTCCTCACGCAGCTTCTTCACCTGCGGCATCAGCGTCTTGGCATCCCCCGTGTTGCCCTCATACACCGAGACCGCCACGGGACAGCCCGCACGGTTGGTCAGCAGCCCGTAATTGACCTGCAGCTTGTGCTTCTTCCCATCCCGATCGTGACCGAGCTTCGCCAGAGGACAGTGCGTGCCCTCGAAGTAGCTCGAGGACAGGTCATAGAGCGCCAGCGATCCTTCCCTGAGGTGTCTGGCGGCGAGCTTGCGCTCGATCGTCCCCTGGCGCTCCAGTAGCCAGTCCATCGCGGCGTAAAGATCATCCTCATCGGCTGCCTGCACGCCGTACTCCTCGGCCAGCGTCACGCTCTGCCACCAGCGCGTGGTCGCCAACTTCGTGTGCGGCGAGAGCACCCTCGCGGCCACCATCGCGCAGACCCGATCGCGCTCGGGACTGGGGTGTGAGGCGATGAGGGACTCAAAGCCCAGCCGCTGCATGGCCGCTCGCACCGCCTGGACGTGGCCGTGGGGCTTGGAGCGCACAATCTGCAGCCGCTCGCCCACGGGCACAAAACTCTCCCCGTGCAGCGCGCGGCGAATCACCTCGATCAGCGGTTCGGGCAGGCGCGAGAGGTTGCCGACGGTCTCGTTCTTGACCTTGCCGTCCTCGCGGTAGCTTCTGCGCAGCAGATGCGTCGCGTACACACGGCCCTTGTAGCGGCGCCGTGTGGTGACGACATGAACAGCGCCACCTCGATGCGACATACGGATGACCCTGGCACGATCATAGACAAAAGTCAACTATTTAGTGTCTACAATTTTACACAAAACCGACCCGCCCTATGCGCATCAAATGCTGGAAAATCCAGCCTCTGCTGACTCCCTATCACCCAGGATCCGGGAGGAACTTCAGATTAAATCAATCGCTTAGCGTCACTGCTGACAAGACCAGAACCGTCGTAAGCGCATAGCAAGCGCACCGGACGGATTCCCCTGGATCCTAGTTTCAGCAGCGGGGAGGCGGTCCGGACACGCCAAGGTGCCAAGGGCCGCGCCAGGGTCATCTCGATCGTGGCTGGACTCTTCCAGGGGGAGTGCCCGGGCGAATCAGCAATGGGTGGCTGCGCGCGTCCTGAGCAAATCAAGTGCCGCTCGCAGATCCTGCCGCAGCAACTCCACTTCGGATGGTGTCAGCATCCGCGGTGTTTTCGAGGTAGCGAGCTTCCGACCGGGTAAGGCAATCGAAGCCGAATCCGACGCTTTGCCGAATAGGGCTTTCCGGTCAATACCGTGGCTCCTTATCTGGCTCTGTTGAAAAACGAGTGGGCTATGCGGTGACGTACGGGTTGATGCGGGAGAAGTCGAGTTTGCCTGCGATCATGAAGATGACCATGCGAATGGTACGGAAGCGGCCGTACCCGCGGGCCTTG
>JAJZZR010000479.1 GCA_021797465.1 Pseudomonadota bacterium
GTGCGCGAGCGCATGGGTGTCGAAGTCAGCGAGTTGGCGGCCTGCTTGCGGGGCGAGGAATTCCAGGCCGCGGCCCGCGCGTTTTTCGACAAGCGCCGCTGAGGCGCGGCGCCGTCGCGGACCGCGCCCGGGCGACATCGAACCGAGCCGCCGGCGCGTCCGCTGGAGAGTGCTGCGGTGACGGTGTAGGCTTGCCCCGGATGAGTGCAGAGGTCAACAGCCCCGGCCACCGCTTCCGCAGCGCGCTGGGCGCATTCGCCACCGGTGTCACCATCGTCACCACTCGCGACAGCGAGGGTCGCGACGTGGGGCTCACCGCCAATAGCTTCAACTCCGTGTCGCTCGATCCGCCGATGGTGCTCTGGAGCCTGGCCAAGAGCGCCGCGAGCCTCGGGGTCTTCATGAACGCGACGCACTTCGCCGTGCATGTGCTGGCCTGCGATCAGGAGGACCTCTCGCTCAGGTTCGCGGTGCGCGGCGCGCACAAGTTCACCGGTCTGGTCCTCGACCGCGGCGTGGAGGGGATCGCGCTGCTCTCGGGCTGTTCGGCCCGCTTCCAGTGCCGCACCGCCTTCCGCTACGAAGGCGGCGATCACATGATCTTCGTCGGGCGGGTCGAGACGTTCGATCACTCCGACCGGCCGCCCTTGGTCTACCACGGCGGCGGCTATGCGCTCGCGGTCCGCAAGGAAGGCCTGCTCGCGGCGGATGCGGCCGAGCCGAGCAGCAGCTTCAGCCAGGATTTCCTGATCTACCTGCTCGGTCGCGCGCACTTTCAGCTGTTTCTGCTGCTGCGCCGCGAGCTCGAGCAGCATGGGTTGAGTGAGGACCAGTGGTTCGTGCTGAGCATCCTCGGCGTCTCGGAGAACCGCACCGTGGCGGAGCTCGACCGGCTGCTCTGGTACACCGGCAAGCGCGTGACGTACGAGCTGCTCGCCAGCCTCACCGCCGCCGGGTTCGCCAATCTGCATGGCAGCTACGATTCCCAGGCGCGCGTGACCCTCACCGATGGCGGCCGTGCGGCGGTCATCGAGTTGGTGGCGGCCGCGAAGGCCGCCGAAGAGCATGCCGAGCGCAGTCTCGGCTCGGCCGAGACCCATTTGCTCAAGCGCGCCTTGCACGCCATCATCCTCGATTCCGATCCGGGGCCCCCGACACTGCTCGCGCCGGCGCATCCGGAGTGAGGCGCCGAATTCAATGACCGCGCAACGCGAGAATTTCGCCGATCGCCTCGCGGCGCTGCGGCACATCGCGGCGGAGGTGGCCGGGAGGCATGCCGCGGACGTCGATGCGCGCAGCCGCTTCCCCAGCGAGACACTGGCGGCCCTGCGCGAGGCGCGGTTGCTGGCCGCGCCGGTGCCGACGGCCCTGGGGGGCGATGGATGCGATGTGCGTCAGCTCGCCGCGATCTGCTCGAGCCTCGCCAAGTCGTGCGGCTCGAGCGCCATGATTCTCGCCATGCACTATGTGCAGGTGGCGTGCATCGTGCGGCACGGGCTGGGGGAGCCGTACTGGCGCGCCTTTCTCGGCGAGCTCGCCGAGCGGCAATACCTGATCGCCTCCATGACTTCCGAGAACGGGACCTTCGGGGAGATGCGGGCCAGCCTGTGCGCGGTGCGGCGCGAGGGGGAGGGTTTCACCCTCGACAAGGAGGTCACCACCGGATCGTACTGTCAGCAGGCCGACGCGATCCTGGTGACCGCGCGGCGTGAGCGCGATGTCCCGGAGACCGACCAGGTGTTGGTCTGCGTCAGGCGGGCGGACTATCGGCTCGAGCCGACCGGCGAGTGGGACGCGATGGGCATGCGCGGGACGTGCAGCCCGGGCTTTCGACTGTATTCGCGCGGCGCACAGGCGCAGATCCTTCCCGAGCCGTTCGCGGACATCGCCGTGCAGACCATGGTCCCGTACTCGCACATCCTGTGGTCCAGCCTCTGGTGGGGCATCGCCGCCGACGCCCTCGGCCGCGCCGGCCGGTTCGTGCGCGAGCTGGCCAAGCGCCATCCGGGCAGTCTGCCGGGCAACGCGGTGCCGCTGGCGCAGGCGTCCGCGCAGCTGCAGACCCTGCGCCATCATTGGATGGGGGTGGCCAGCGACTTCGACGGGCTGGAGGCCCCGGGAGCCGGCGGGCGGCGCGCGCTCAACAGCATCGGCTGGGCGCTGAAGCTCAATCACCTCAAGGTCGCCGCCTCGGAAGCGGCACCGCGCATCGTGCACGACGCGCTGCAGATCGCCGGGATACTCGGGTACAAGAATGACTCGCCCTACAGCGTGGCGCGCCATTATCGCGACGTGCTTTCCGCCTCGTTGATGGTCGCGAACGGGCGCATTCTCGCGAAGAATGCCTCGATGCTGCTCGTGTATCAGGAGACCTGAGGGCGCGCTCGCCTGATCTGGGGGACTGCCTGCGTGGCCCCTGCAGCCGGGGTCCGGCGCGTCCGCTGGGCTACCGGCCGTTCGCTGCGATGTTCAGCCGGTGAGCCAGGTCACCGTCGCGAGTCCCGCGAAAGTCATCGTCAGCGAGGCGATGACGTGCACGGCAATCTCGATCAGCGCCCAGCTGGTACGTGCGCCCCGCAAATCCGCCACGACCTCCGCGGAGAACGTGGAGAAGGTGGTCAGGCCCCCGCAGAATCCCGTGATGATCATCAACCGCCATTCCGGCGGCAGGGCCGGATAGCGCGCAAAGAACGCGATCGCGCAGCCGATCACATAGGCCCCGATAATATTCGCCGCCAGCGTTCCCGGCGGCAGCGAGGGGAAGAGCGCATTCAGCCGGTTCCCCAGCCACCAGCGCAGCAGTGCGCCGAGCGCCGCGCCGACGCCGACCGCCACAATCGATTTCCACATGTTGAGTTTCGCCTCCACGCGCCGGCACGGCCGGACGCCCGAATTTCACGGCGCCGCTATGTTCCGGGTTGCGGTATTGCCTGGCAAGGGTCGATGTGCCCGTACGCCAGGAAGGGGCAGTGTGCCGGTGAGCGCGGCGCGCGGCTGTGCGCGCGGGGATTGATCCGCCTGCCGCCTGCACGGCAAATCTGTTCTGGTCCGGCATGGGAGGACGGGGGGTGCTGAAAGGGGGTACTGGGGAGGTTGGCGAGGCGGCTGAAGGGAGGTATTAGGGGCGATCTGACCGATTTTGGGCGGCATTTGAT
>JAJZZR010000112.1 GCA_021797465.1 Pseudomonadota bacterium
GATGAGGGGGCTGGGCCGAACGTCCCGGGGGTCACGCGGCCATCCCAAAGCCGCGTCCGTCCCCAGAATCAGGCGGTTCCTGACCACCGTTCACACCCGTCACTGCGAAAGTGCCCCGTTCCACCCCCGCAGACCCTCCCGCACAGCCTCCACCGCGGGCTCCGAAAACCTCAGGCCAGCGCTCTCACGGCCCCATCCGCTGGACTCACGTCATCCCCACGGACGACTTTGACGTTCCCTTGATAATATGTAGGTGACCTTGGTAGTTTAGCTTCATATCTGCTACCATGACGCATGGTTTCGCAGTCGAGCACCTCGGCCCAAGGGCGTGTCGCGGCCCTGGCGGCGGACCTGCGCATGCTGAGCGGCAAGCTGGCGCGGCGACTGCGCGAGGAGGGAAATCTCGGCGATTTCACTTGGACACAGATGAAGGTGGTGAGCCGCTTGGAGCGCGACGGCGCCGCGACGGTGACCGCGCTTGCGCAGGCCGAGGGTATCCGCCCGCAGTCCATGGGCGCGACCGTGGCCGCATTGAAGGCGGCCAACCTCATCAGCGGCACCGCCGACCCGCAAGACGGGCGGCAAACCATTCTGTCTCTGACGGCGGCCTGCCGAGAGTCGATCCGGGCGGCCCGGGCGGCCCGTGAGGACTGGCTGATGCACGCCATCCGCACCCGCCTCGCGCCACAGGAGCATGAACAGCTTGCCGCCGCCATCGAGCTTCTCGAGCGCCTGATCGGCGCCTAGCCCCGCACCGCCCCCGCAATCGCGACCTCGGGAATCGCGCTCACACCGAGCCTCGGCCTTGCGCACCATGGATTCCATGCCCAACTCATCGCGCTACAAGTGGGTGGCGCTGTCCAACACCACCATCGCGGTCCTGCTCGCGACCATCGACTCCTCGATCATGCTGATCGCGATGCCGCAGATCTTCCATGGCATCGGTCTCAACCCGCTCGAGCCGGGCAACACGCTGTATCTGTTGTGGATGATTCTGGGCTATCAGGTGGTGACCAGCGTGCTCGTCGTGAGCCTGGGGCGCCTCGGGGATATGTTCGGGCGGGTGAGGATGTACAACCTGGGGTTCATCCTCTACACCGTGGCCTCGCTGGCGCTGACAGTGGATCCTTACACCGGACAGGCGGGGGCGCAGTGGCTCGTGATCGGCCGCATCCTCCAGGGGATCGGGGCCGCCTTCCTGGTGGCGAACTCGGGAGCCATTCTGACGGATGCGTTCCCGCCCGATCAGCGCGGTCTCGCCCTGGGGATCAACAACGTCGCCGGCATCAGCGGCAGTTTTCTCGGCCTCGTTCTCGGCGGCGCGCTCGCCGCGATCGATTGGCGGCTCATCTTCCTGATATCGGTGCCGTTCGGGCTCTTTGGAACCGTCTGGTCATACCTGAAACTGCGCGAGATCGGGCACCGCGAGCCCACCCCGATCGACTGGGGAGGCAATATCAGCTTCGCGGCCGGGCTCACGCTCATCATGATCGGCATCACCTGCGGCATTCAGCCGGCGAACGGCCACGCCATGGGCTGGTCGAGCCCGCGGGTGCTCTCGCTGCTGGCGGCCGGCGCGGTGTCGATGGCGGCTTTCGCCATCATTGAATCTCGCGCCGCTGCGCCCATGTTCCGGCTGCCCCTCTTCAGAATCCGGGCATTCACCTTCGGAACACTGTCCACGTTCCTCTCGGCCATCGGCCGCGGCGGACTGATGTTCATGCTCATCATCTGGCTGCAGGGCGTGTGGCTGCCGCTGCACGGTTACAGCTTTGCGGAAACGCCGCTCTGGGCGGGAATCTCCATGCTTCCGCTCAGCCTGGGATTTCTGATCGCGGGTCCCATCTCGGGGGTCCTATCCGATCGCCTCGGCGCGCGCTACTTCGCCACCGGAGGAATGATCGGAGCCGCCGTGAGCCTCATACTTCTGATGCTGCTGCCGATCGACTTCAACTACGGGCAATTCGCCGCGATCCTGCTGCTGTGCGGGGTGTCCATGGGCGCCTTCGCGGCGCCGAATCGGGCAGCCGTCATGAACAGTCTGCCCGCGCGCGACCGCGGTGTTGGGGGCGGCATGAATGCCACCTTTCAGAACTCCGCCCAGGTGCTCTCGATCGGGGTCTTCTTCTCGCTCATGATCGCCGGTCTTGCGACAACCCTCTCGGGGACGCTGATACAGGGCTTGATGCGGCACGGGGTCTCCGCGGCGGTCGCCCGCCATATCGGCTCGCTGCCGCCGGTCTCCGTGTTGTTCGCCGCATTCCTCGGCTACAACCCCATCCGCACCT
This sequence comes from Pseudomonadota bacterium, assembly GCA_021797465.1. Taxonomy (GTDB): domain Bacteria; phylum Pseudomonadota; class Gammaproteobacteria; order Steroidobacterales; family Steroidobacteraceae; genus 13-2-20CM-66-19. The sequence goes on from JAJZZR010000112.1 coordinate 2,289, forward strand.
TGCTCGGCCCCGGCGTTCTGGCGCACCTCTCGGCCGCCAACCGGGCGGCGCTGACCGGCCGCGCCTTCTTCCCGGAGCTGATTGCCACACCGTTTCGCGAGGGCCTCACCGCCGCGTTCTCCTTCGCAACGGCAATGTGCCTGATCGCGGCCGCGGCATCCTGGTCGCGCGGCTCGCGATACGTGCACGAGGACGACCTCGATCGCGGTCCGACGAGCAAACCGAATCCGCAGCGCCCGCGCCCCGAAGCGCCGCCCGGCCGAGCCGCGCTCGTCTCACTCGACACCGACGCTCACGATTCCGGCCGCCCGCACCGCGAGGAGACCCAACATGATCGATCGAACCGGAACGCTTGAACTCGCCGCGGGTACCCGGGAGGTTCTCATCGCCCATCCGCAGGGCGAGGGGCCGTTTCCGCTCGCCGGTCAGATCATGAACGCGCTCGGCATGCGCGATTCGGGCGCCTACGGGAACTTGATCCTGCCACCGGCCGGGCCCGGCCCGGCGCCGGCGCCGACTTCCGGCACCACGATGCGCGATGCGGCTTCGCGGCGCATCTCCCGCGCCTCGTCGATCGCCTGCTCGATCGCCTCGCGCACCCCCTCGGAGAATTGCCCCAGGGCCTCGGACAGCGTCGTGCCCGGGAGCTCGAACGACAACGGCAGAACGCCGGCCGGCGTCAGCAGCTGCGTCTGACCGGAGAACAGCACCGGACGCGAGGGATCCGGCTCGCCCGTCCGGGTGACCGGCGTCAGACGCCGGATCGTGCCGGCGCGCCGGTCCGTGAAGAGCTCTTCGCGGTACAGGTTGGCCGAATCGAGCTCGACCTCTGGAACCTCATTCGTCTCGGCCATCGTCGCCCTCT
>JAJZZR010000072.1 GCA_021797465.1 Pseudomonadota bacterium
TATCGTGTGCTGACCGCGTGGGAGCACTGGAACGGGGCGGATAACCTCGGCTTTCCGGTGCGCGCTCCGGCGCGCGATCCGCCGCGCCGCTAATCAGGCCGTGTGGAAGCCCTCCGGCACCCGGTCCATGCGCTCGGGCGCCTCGCTGACCTCCACGGCCCGTACCCGGCTCGCCGCCGAACCCTCCCACAGCCACTGCACGAACACCTCTACCGCGCCCGCCTCGCCGCAGACCAGCACCTCGACGCGTCCATCGGGCAGGTTCTTCGCATACCCGTGCACACCGAGTTCCTCGGCCCGCCGCCGGCAAGTGGCGCGGTAGAAGACGCCCTGTACGCGCCCCGACACGAGACATATCTTGCAGATCACGGTGCGCAACTATATAGCGGGCATCGACCGGCGCCCAAGGGCATCATAGGCGCAAAGGAGAATCGAGAGATCCTATGGCCGAGATCCTGGTCCTGTACTACTCCCGCGGCGGCGCCACCGCCGAGTTGGCTCGTCAAGTATGCCGCGGTATCGAGAGCGTGCCGGGCGCGGCGGCGAAGCTGCGCACCGTGCCGCCCGTGAGCGCCGAAAGCGAGCGGCCCACCAAGCCCGTGCCGGAAAGCGGCCCGCCTTATGCGACGCTGGAGGATCTGCGCGCCGCGGACGGACTGCTGCTCGGCAGCCCGACCCGCTTCGGCAACATGGCCGCGCCCCTGAAGTACTTCCTCGACGGCACCGCAAGCCTGTGGCTTTCCGGGGCGCTCGCCGGCAAACCCGCCGGTGTGTTCACTTCGACACAGACTCAGCACGGTGGTCAGGAGAGCACTCTGCTCACGATGATGCTGCCCCTGCTGCACCACGGCATGTACCTCGTGGGACTGCCCTACACCGAAGCGGCGCTGCAGACGACCGCCTCCGGCGGAACGCCCTACGGCGCCTCGCACGTCGCCGGCCTGCAGGATACGCCGCGGCTCGGCACCGAGGAGCGGGAACTCGCGCAGGCTCTCGGGAAGCGAGTCGCGGCGCTCGCGATGCGCCTGAGCGCGCCGCCGGGGTGACCGGCGGGGCTCAGCGCGGCGCGGCGCGCGCCAGCACCTCGCGGATGAACGGCACGGTCAGGCGCCTCTGGGCCGCCAGCGCAGCCTCATCCAACGTATCGAGCAGTTGATACAACGTGCCCATGTCGCGCGGGAAGCGCCGCTGCAGCCACCTTGCAGTGTCCGGCGGCAGATCCAGCCCGCGCAGCCGGGCGCGCAACCGCAGCGCTTCCCGCTGCTCGGGCTCATCGAGCATGCGCAATTGGAAGACGGCCGCGGCGCCGCAGCGCGACCCCAGGTCCGGGAGCGCCCAGCCGACCAGCGCCGGCGGCGCACCCGAGGCGAGCACCAGCGTCCCGTCGCGCTCGGCGAACTCGCGCACGAGCGTAAAGAGCGCCCGTTCCCACTCGGCTCGCCCGATCACCGTATCCACGTCATCGACCGCCAGGCAGTCGAGCTGCGGCAGGCCCGCAAGCACCTCGACCCCGAGCCCTGAGAGCTCCCGCAGCGGCAGATAGCCCGAACGGCGCGCAAGCGCGGCGGCCGCGCATACCGCCTGCAGCAGATGCGTCTTGCCCGCCCCCGACGGACCGGCCAGCCAGGTCAGGCCACCGTGCCCCGCGGCCGCCCGCCGGGCATGCGCGAGCGCCTCGTCATTGCGCGCCGGCAGAAAGCTCTCGAACACGGCCCGATCCCGCAGCCGCACACCGAGCGGCAGTTGCTGCATGCGCGTGGCCTCAGGCGGGACGGGGCGGGGCCGTCCACGCCCGGCGCGCGAACGTCATGAGGTAGTCGAGCCCCGACAGCACGGTCGTCACGAATACGATCAGTGCCGCGGCGCGCAACACGCCGGCGGACGGCAAGAGGAACGCGGCCGCGAACATCACGCCGGCGAGGTAGAGCAACTGCGCGGCGGTGTTGATCTTGCTGATCACCGTGGGACGGCCGCGCAGCGGGCCCACCCAGAACTTGAAGGCCAGGGCGCCGAGCGCGATCATCACATCGCGCGCCACGGCCGCGGCGGTGATCCACCAGGGCACCAGGCCCAGCCACGCGGACTCGACGAACACCGCCACCAGCAGCAGCTTGTCGGCCGCCGGATCCAACACCTTGCCGAGCTCGGAGACCCAGTTGAACCGCTTGGCGAGAAAGCCGTCGAGCCCGTCCGAGATCGCGGCCGCGACGAACAGACCCAGCGCCAGCACGTAGCGCCCGTCATGCAGCGCGGTGGTAACCGGCCACACCAACACCAGCCGGATCAGGCAGATGAGGTTCGGAATGTGGCGCACGGAATCAACGTGACACGTCCAGTTCGTCCGGCGCGGGCGTTTCGTCCAAATCTTGCTCCGCCGGCGCGTACCGGAAGGCCAACCCCCCCGAAGCGGCGATCCGCTTGAGCCGCGGCGAGCTCGCGAGCATCGGCCCGACCGTCTCGGCGCCACCGCGAGCCCACAAGTGAAACAGCGCAGTCGTGCCGGCAACCCGGGCAACCGTGGAGCGCTCCACGCCCGGAACGGCCGCCAACATTGTTTCGACGCGCGCGTAATCCGGCAGGGTTTCGACGCCGTCGATACGCACGCGCACCTCGCTGACCTGATCCGCCGCGGTGGCCTCGACCGGAGGCGCAAGCAGGTTGACCGTACCGTCGATCCCGGCGCTGATCGAGCCGGTGAACCGACGCGTCATGAACGGGGTGACGAGGGTCCAGCGCCAGACGCCGGACTGCCCGGCGCCATCCGGCGACGGCCCGGCGGCGCTCGGCGAGGCCGGCATCGGGGCGGGGGCAAACTGCGCCGATCCACCCGACTGCGCACCCTGGAGGCTCGAGGAGGTCTGCACGGGATGTCCGACCAGCAGCTGCTCGGCGCTGAAGCGATGCACCGTCGCCAGCAGCGACTCCGCGCTCAACAGGCGGCCGCTCGCATCGCGCACCGAGAGCGGCACGATGCTGATCGGCAGCCCGCGCTCCTCGGCTGCCTGATTGATGGCGGTCGCATCGCCGGCCTGCGCGCGCTGCCGTGGCGCGGGATTAAGCACCACGAGCGTGAACGGCCGATCAGGGCTCCATACGCTGAGGCCGGCTGCACGGATCGCCTGATCGATCCGCGGTCCGTCGAACAT